>JAFGEZ010000015.1 GCA_016931295.1 Candidatus Krumholzibacteriota bacterium | reverse complement strand
CCCTCTACGCAGCGCATCTCCCGCTCGACTGCCATCCCGGGATCGGCAACAACGCGCTGATCGCCGACCTGCTCGGCCTCGAGGGCCGGGCGACCTTCGGACGTTACAAGGGGATCGAGATCGGCGTTCTCGGCGCGCTCCCGCGTCCCGTGACGCCGTCGAGCCTCGCCGCGCGCGTGCGCCGGCTGACCGGCGCGCCGGTGCGCACCTTTTCCTTCGGCCCCTCCCGCATCCGCCGGCTCGGCGTCGTCTCGGGAGGCGGCTCGATGCTCCTCGAAGCGGCGTCCGCGGCCGGATGCGACGCTCTTCTCACCGGCGAACCGGCCCACAGCGCGTGGCACGTGGCGCGCGAGGCGCGGATCAACCTTCTCTGCGGCGGGCACTACGCCACCGAGACCCTCGGCGTCCGCGCGCTGGGGGATCGCATCGCCGCGTCCTTCGGCCTTCCCGTCTTTTTCATCGATGTCCCCACGGGGCTCTGAGCTGCCGCCCGCGCCAATGCGACGGCCGGCGCCCCGTTCGGGACGCCGGCCGTTTTCGTTCCCGGGATCTGTACCGGCTACTTCCGCTTCGGGTAGGGCGGATGCTCGGGCCACGGTCGCGGATCGTCCTCGATCTTCTTCATGAGGACCTCGACGGCCTTCATCAGCTGCGCGTCGTGCCCGTTCGACATCTCGACCGGGTCGAGATCGACGATGATGTCCGGGGTGACCCCCTCGTTCTCCACGACCCACGATCCGTCGGGGGAGTAGATGCGGTAGTCGGGGGCAGACAGCCCGCCGCCGTCGATCAGCGAGATCCACTGCGAGACGCCCACGAGACCGCCCCACGTACGGGTGCCGATGACGGGGCCGAGCTTCATCATCTGGAACTCCATCGGGAACATGTCGCCGCCCGAGCCGGCCTGGCGGTTGGTCAGGCAGGCGAGGTGCGCCATCGTGATCGTCGACGGGTTCGTCTGGTCGTGCGAGTAGCGCCGCGTCCAGAAGCCGAGCGGCTGCTTGGCGAGGCGGTTGAGGAAGATCGCCGGGTCGAGCCCGCCGCCGTTGAAGCGGGCGTCGACGACGAGCCCCTTCTTGCGCGTCTGGCCGTAGTAGTAGCGGGGGAACTCGCGGCAGGAGCCGAGATAGGTGTCGGGGAAGTACAGGTAGCCGATTTGGCCGTTCGACGCCTCGTCGACCACGGCGCGGTTGTGCTCGAGCCAGTCGTTGTAGCGGAAGACGTAGCCGTTGCCGGCCGGCTCGACGGTGTACTCGCGGGCCCCCTTCATCGCGGGCTTGTCGTTGACGAGGATCGTCACCTGCTTGCGGGCGAGCCCCTCGAACCAGCTGTAGAAATTGCGGTCGGTCGTGATCTCCTCGCCGTTCACGGCGAGCAGGTAGTCCCCCTCGCTCACGTCGACGCCCGGCACCGCCAGGGGCGGCACCGTCCCGCGCGTCCAGTCGGTCGCGCGGTAGATCTTCGTGATGCGGAACCGGCCGGCCTTCGCGTCGGCCTCCCAGTCGATGCCGAGGACGCCGACGCCCACGTGGTAGTCGTTCTCGCGGCGAACGTCGCCCCCGAAAACGTACGTGTGGGAGGTGGCCAGTTCGCCGATCAGCTCGCCGATGACGAACTGGACGTCCTGGCGGCAGGACGCGCTCTCGATGAGGGGCGCGTACTTCTCGCGCATCGCGTTCCAGTCGAGGCCGTGCATCGTCGGCTCGTAGTAGAAATCGCGCTCCATCCGCCAGGCCTCGTCGAAGATCTGGCGCCATTCGCGGATCGGATCGATCCGGAGCACGACGTCGTCGAGATCAAGCGCCTCGCCCTTCGTGTCCTTCGCCGTCGCGTCGGCGGTGGCGACGAAGCGGTGGCGGCCGAACATCACCTTCTTGCCGTCGGCGGAGATGCGGTAGTCGCGGACCCGCTCGGCCACCTTCACCGCCTCCTTCTTCTCGAAGTCGAAGCGGTAGAGGTCCATCGGGCCCGGATCGCGGAACTCGAAGCGGTTGAAGTCGCCCTCGTCCTTGTCGAGAAAGAAGAGGTTGCCGCCTGACGTCCTGAGCCAGCGATAGTTGCCGCGCTCGATCGGCAGGGCCTCGATGCGCGAAGCGATGCCGTCGAAATCGATTTCGACGACGACGCCACCCTCCTCCTTCTTCTCCTCCTTCTTCTCGTTCTTCTTCTCCTCCGGCTCGGCGACCGTCATGGCCGCCTCGTCGCTTTTCGGCGGGAAGAGGGAGCCGGCGCCCGGCGTGAGGGCCAGGGAGTAGATGCCGGCCATCTTCTTGTAGACCATCTCCCATTCGAAATCGCAGAGGGTGGGATCGAATCTGCGGTTGGAGACGAAGAAGAGCCGCTTCCCGTCGGTCGAGAAGGCCGGCATGAAGTCGTTGAAGAGCCCGTCGCTCACGCACGCGGTCTTCGCGGTCTCGAGCGAGTACACCCAGACCTGCGTGACGAGGTCGGCGTTCATCTTCGAGTAGGCGATCCAACGGCTGTCGGGCGACCACGCGAAGTCGTAGATCGGCTTCAGGTCGATCGCGACATCGATGTTCTCGTACTCGGCGCGGTCGACCTTCGTCAGCTTCTTCGATGCGACGTCGATGTACCACAGCGTCAGAGCCTGGTCGGTGAATGCGATGCGCTTCGAGTCGGGCGACCAGCGGAGCGTGTGGCGGTAGCCGCTCTCGAAGGAGGTGAGCTTGCGGGGCTCGCCCGTCCCCTTCGGGTCGACCACGTAGAGGTTGTACTCGCCGTCGCGGTCGGAGAAGAAGGCGATCAGGGCGCCGTCGGGCGACCAGGCGGGATCCTTGTCGTTCGCGCCGCAGTCGTTCGAGAGGTTGCGCGTGGGGCCTTCCTCCTTGGGCACGGTGAATATCTCGCCGCGCGCGGAGAGGACCACGCGGTTCCCCGAGGGCGAGATGTCGCCGCCGGAGATGTAGCCGTCGACCTTCTTGTAGTAGGGGCGCAGCTCGGGGGCGTCGGCGCGGATCTCGACCGGCACCTGCGCGGCCTGGCCCGATTCCGTGTCGAGCGTCCAGAGGGCGCCGCCCAGCTCGTAGACGATCCTCGTTCCGCCCTCGCTCGGCCGGCGGACGTCGTAGTCGGTGTGGTTCGTGTATTTCTTCACGTCGCCGGTCGCCGTGTCGTAGCCGAATATGTTGAGCGCGCCGTCGCGGTCGGAGGCGAAGAAGATCCGGTCGCCGATCCACATCGGCAGGCGGTCGGTCCCGTCGAAGGAGGTGATCCTCGTGTCCGCCATCTTCTCGAAGTCGAAGACGAAGAGGTCCTGCGCCGTCCCGCCGTAGTAGCGCTTCCACGTGCGGTCCTCGCGGGCGATGCGGTTGTAGGCGATCTTCGAGCCGTCAGGCGAGAAGCAGCCGCGGGCCGCCTCGTGCATGATCAGTTCCTCGAGCCCCGTGCCGTCGGGGTTGATCAGGTAGAGCCGTGAGAACCGGTTGAAGGACCTGCGGGCCGAGCTGAACATGATCTTGCCCGAGGTCGGGTGCCAGCCGATCACCTCGTCGCGGCCGGGATGCCAGGTGACGCGTGTGATGTCGCCGCCGTCGACGTTCATCAGGTAGACGTCGGTGTTGCCGTCGTACTCGCCGGTGAAGGCGATCCACTCGCCGTCGGGGGAGAATTTCGGGTACCGTTCCGCGCCGTCGTGGATCGTGAGGCGGGTGGCCGTTCCGCCGGAGGCGGGCACGGTCCAGATGTCCTCGCCGTAGACGAAGACGATGCGGTCGCCGTGGATGTCGGGAAAGCGCATGAGGGGGCGCTTCGCCGGCGCGGCCGCCGCGGGAAGGGCCGCCGCCGCGAGGACGGCCGCGCCGAGGACCGCCGCGAGGACGATCCGGAACGGATTCACGTGTCTGTGCGCCATGGGGCACTCCTTTCTGGTTTGTCTGCGTGTACGAGCTTCGCGGGCGCCGTGTTTCGCCGGCGGTGGGTGGCGGTGGCAGCGCGCGTGCCCGGCCCCGCGGCCGGGCCGGAGCATCATAGCAGAGCGGGCGGCCGGGCGGCAAGGGGCAGGATCCGCTATACGATCGGCGGAGAGGAGAGCACGCCGAATTCCCCGCCCGATTCGCGCTTTTTCCTCACGCTCCGCGCGACGCGCTCGTAGAGGGCCTGCGAGAGACTCGGGCTGTCCTTGTCGATCTCGTCCCACCGCATCCGGATATCGGCGAGATATCCCTCGGGCAGCACGGTCAGATCCGTGCATGTGTGGAGGACCTCCTCCAACTCGCGCCGGAGGGCCCCGTAGCGCTGGGCCGCCACCCGGTGGGTCTCGGCGCGATCGGCGTGCCCGAGAAAGGTCTGCAGGCCCGCCAACACTCCGGCGGTCACCGAAACGAGGCCGACGGCGATCCGTATGCGGACATCGGGCGAGCTCTCGATCGTCGCGAAGACCGACGCGCCCGTCACCGTCGAGAGGATGACCACTGGCACGCCGAACCGACGGTTGCTCCGGTGCAGGAAAGCGGCGGCCTTGATGTGGGCCTTGTGGCAGATGCGTATCGCCAGGTGCCAGTTCCACAGGAGCCGGCGGCACGTGTCGTCCGTATCGGGTACCGTGTACATCGCGCTGTCTCCTTCCGGGATGACGACACGCTCCGCCACGGCGCGCGTTCGGCGCCTGCGTCGGTGTCTCGCGAACAGGAGCAGTAGTTACCCGTGGATCCGTCGTGGTGCGTATCGATGCGCATCCATGCTACCACCAAGTCGCCATGAATGCAACAACAGATTGCATGTCAACATGTTATGACACTGTAGCGGCCTATTTACAGTCCGAACTCCGTCACCGCCTGCTCGAACGCGGATTCCGGTACATGGATGCGTGTCGGCGAGCATCAGATCGTCCCCGTCACGCGCGGCCCTGACGGCCAGACGACGCTGACGCCGCCGTCCGTTCGCATCTGCGGACCGGTCAGGCTGGAAGATCGAGCGATTCGAGGATCTTCGCGGGATCGGGATCCGACCGGATGAACGCGACGTCGCACCGATCGGCCGTGAGGGTCACCGCGGGCTCGATCGCTCCCCAGAAGAGCAGCTGCGCGCGGAGAGGATCCGCCTCCGACACCGGCATCGAGCCACGCATCCTTTCGTCCCACGCGGATAGCGCGGTCGCGGCTCCATCCATCCCGTCGAGGAGGTTCCAAACCTTCTTCACCGTCGTCTGAACGAACGGATGATCGTCGTTCAACCGCACCTCGACCTGCCTCGATGCGCGCAGGACGAGCATCCGCTCCGCCACCGCGGTCTCGAGTTCCCGGTGCCCGCGTTTCAGGAAATCGAAACGATAGCCGGACGGCCAGCTGATCCTGCTTAGGAACATCGTCGCCATGATAATTCTTTCGAGCCCCTTGGCACGTTGCGACCGCCTCCCCCGGAGCAGGGCACGCATCGCGTCGCCGACGTCGCGCGCGTTCCAGTGCCGGTCGAACCGCGCCATCGAGATGACGACCGACGGTGGCAGATCCTTCGCCCGCGCGCACACGCGATCGTACGGTCCGCTCCCCGGCCGTCCACGGAACCTCCTGTTCATGTCGTACAGTCCCGCGAGGACCTGTATCGGCATCTTCCCCTCGATCGCCGGATCGCGATCGTCCTCGTCCCCGAAGGTTGCGTCGACGTCGATCCCGCAGAGCGCCAGGGCCCCGAGCGCGACGTGCCGGTCGAACCCGTCGCCATCGCCGACGAGTTCGCGAAGCCGCTCGGCCGTGAATCCCCCGAGCACCCGCGCCAGCGAATCGCGCGCGAAGAGGGCGAGCGGGACGATGACGTCATCGATGCCCCGGCCGCCAGGACGCACGAGACCGTTTTCGAGACCCTTCTCGTCCTCGGCAACCCAGCGGTTCACGCAGCCCGGCTGCGCCTTCTCCATCGCGACGAGCATCCTGGCGCACGCGTCGGGAGCATCGGAGAAGAATTCCCCGAATCTCATCGCGCAGATGTAATCGACGATGTCCTCGGCGGCCTGCGGATCCGCGGAATAGGTGTTGTTGAGGAGATAGGACCATCCCTTCGCCCGTCCCCTGAATCCGAGCCTGGACAGCACCGTCGGCACGAATCCCGCGATCCGCCGCGCCTCGTCGGGAGACAGCCAGATCGCCGCCTGCATGAACTGCTGGAGCATCTGGGCCCGCTTGTTGCTCTTCTCCGCCAGTTCGACGAAATAGGACTCGTCGATCATGCGCAGCGACGCGATCTTCTCGTCGCGTGATCGACCCGTCGCGAGAACACCGTAGCGCAACCCCCCAACATATTCCTCGAATTCGCACTTTTTCTTGTCGTCGGGCTTGAGATGGACCCGTCGGCGGATCTCTTCGCAGAGATCGGGCTCGAAGTACTTCAGCAGATACAGCATGCGCCGCTGGCTTCTTCCGGACGACGCGGCGTCGATCCGATCGATCACATCCTGCGGGCCGTACCCGTCGATATAGCCGTGAATGAAGTCCTTGAACCGGTCTGCGCGCTTCCTGAAGAAGACCAGCATCCAGTACAGGATGAACAGTCCCCTCCCCCGGGCGCTCCGCCCCACCGGCAAGCCCAATTCCTTTGGAATAATCGCATTCAGGATGTCCAGGCGCCGATTCGCCGCCGCCTCGTCATCGGGAAAATCCCGCATGACCGCGTAGATGATACGGTACACGTCCGGGGCGCCGATCGAGCCGTTCTCCACGCCTTCCGCGACGGCATGCTTCACGTGGCCGATCGTGGCGTCGTCATGCAGCAGGGCGGTCACCAGTTCGGTCATCGCGGCCCATCGGGCCTGCCGGAGGATCGTCTCGACGACCGAATACACCCGGGCGGGATGACGACCCAGGTACCGGAGCAGCATGCGTTCGGTCGTTTGCAACCACTCGTTTCCGCTCTGGGAGAGGAGGAACAGGTACGCGTCGGTCGAATCCATCCGCCACGCCGTACCCTGCTCGACCGGCACGATCAGTCCCGCTCCCTCGAGGACATCGACGCCGTCCGGGGGATTCTCGCCCCCCACGCGCCGGAAGGGGATCTCCCACTGCGCGACGGATGCGATCTGCTCGATCGTCCCCAGGTGGGCGGCGTTCGGCCCGACCACCTCGCGCCTGAACGTCTCGATGACATCCTCGACGCATACGTCGCGCAGGTTCCCTTCGGCGGGATTCCACGAAGCGAGGCGCCAGCGGAGGAATCGCAGGTTGCCGCGGATCTTCTTGTGGGCGGAAGGGGCATTGAGGGCCTGTTCGTAATCCTCCTCCTCGACCGGCCGCACGGCGTCATGATCGCGATCCCCACCCGCGCCGCTCCCTCCCCGTCGGGACCGGGCGAAAAGCGTGTCGACCCGGCGGTCGATCATGCCCCTTGCGACCTCCGACTCGAATTCATCCGTATCGAGGACGGGGATCGACCTGGCCTGAGACCGGTAGACACGCGGCAGGTCGGTCGCCGAATCGTCCGCACCGAAGCGGGTGAAGCAATAGAGGACCCGCGCGCCGCGTTCCCACTCGGCATCGATCAGCCTGTCGAGATGGCCGTGCCATCCTGGCCGCGCGGCATGCCAGTTGTCCAGGATCAATAGCCAGTTCGAGGAAAAACAGGCCTCGGGAAAGAAGGTGATCTCATCCGACGAATCGTCGATGTTCGCGATGTCGAGATATCTCACCAGTTCGATGCCGGGCACCCTGCCGTTCAGGACGTCGTTCGCCACGCAGAACGCGACGGTCGTCTTGCCGCTTCTCGGCCTCCCGGCGAGCACGCAGATCCGATGCCTCGCAAGGTGATCGATGACCGTGTCGACGACCGACGGTTTCACCACCTCGTGCTCGAAGTCATCCCGGGAAGGAACGCCCTTCCCGTACATATCCTCGAAGGAGACGGAATGGTCGACCATCGAACGTACCTCACAAAACCAGTTTCAGGATCACGGCGAACAGTGCGACGATGATGACGGCGAGCCCCCGTGCAAGACGGCGATGAGACCACGAATCGAACTGCAGGGCCTTCTCGCCCCCGCTCTCCCGATCCTTCCCCCTCGATACGAGGAAATCGAGGAATCCCTGCGCGAGCCAGGCCAGCCCCGATATCAGCATCGAGGCGACGATGCACAAAATCCCGATCGTGTGCCGCCGTTCCCAGCCGGACGCGGGCCTGTCGATGACGCCGAGGACCAAACCGGTCCCCGCGGACAGGAGGATGCCGGATGCGGTGGCGTACAGAATCTGCGCCACCCGTGGCTCGAGAAAGGGAAGATTGCGGCCGACAGTATACATCCGCCGCGCCTTCATGCCGAACAACCGAAGAAATGGCCGTCCATTACTCATGATGGAACCCCCGGAATGAACGCGTTTCGGAACGGTTCACATTCGCCGCGCCTCCAGAGAAAACCGGGATCCCGTGCAGTATATATGAAGGTAACGCTTCGATAAAGGATAATCTCCTCCGGCGGCCCGGGGGAAGGAGGGGCACGATCGCATCGTGCGGGGGTTATTCAATCGACAACGATCCGCGGGATCTCCTCGGGGATGCGGGCGAGGACCTCGTAGTTGAGGAAGGGCGTGAGGTCGCTGAAGGAGCCGACGGTGATCTGCTGCTTCTTCTGCGTGCCGATGATGACCACCTCGTCGCCGACGGCCACCTGCGGAAAGTCGGTGACGTCCACGGTCATCATGTTCATGTTGACGATCCCCACCACCTGGGCGCGACGGCCGTTCACCAGCACGTAGCCGCGGTTGCTCAGCTGTCGCGCGAACCCGTGGTAGTAGCCGATCGGCACGGCGGCGATCTTCTGGTCGCGGCCGGTCATGTAGGTGTTGCCGTAGCCGACGAACTCGCCCCGCCGGACCGGCTTTATGTTCATGATGCGGCTCTTCCACGTCATCACGCGGCGCAGGGGATTCGTTTGCTTCTTCGCGGGGGCGCAGTTTTTCTCGCCCTGCATCATGAAGTGCATATGCGTTTCCTTGTTCGGCCAGAAACCGTACTGCGCGATGCCGAAACGCACCATGTCCATGATCGTCTCGGGATAGCGCAGGGCCGCGGCCGAACATGCGGAATGGCGCATCCGGAACTTCAGCCCGCGGCGGACGAGGTCGGCCGTGATCTCGTCGAACCGCCGGATCTGCTCCTGGACGCGCACGAAGTTGCTGATGCACTCGGCGCCCGCGTAGTGGGTGAAGACGCCGTCGACGACGAAAAGATCCGGATTGGCTTCGAGGATGTCGATCGCCGCGTCGAGGTCGGCGCCTTCGAGGCCGGTGCGATGCATCCCCGTTTCCACCTCGAGATGGACGCGGGCCGGCTTGCCGATCTTCCTGGCCTCGCCGAGCGTCTTGCGGAGCCAGTCGACGTTGAAGATGCTGAAGGAGACGCCCTTCTCGATCGCCCAGCCGATCGCGTCGCGGACGATGTCGCCCATGATCATGATGTGACTGTCCCCGGTGAGGCTGCGACTGGCGATGAGGGCCTCGTAGGCGCTGTAGACCGAGAAGTGCCGCACGCCGCAACGCTCGGCGAGGGGGACGAACGTGGCGATATTGTGACCGTATGCGTTCCCCTTGATCACCGAGGAGAAGACGGGCCCGGGACCGATCACCTCGCGGAGAAAACGGATATTACGTCGCAGGGCGGATTCGCTGAGCTCGATGTGCGCCGTGTGGAAGAGGTCCTGCCGGCGGCTGAATGTCCTTGTTCGTTCCCGTTCGTCGATAGGTATCACCCCGCCGTGATCGATTGGACGATTTCGCCGAAGATCGAGATTCCTGCTCGCAGGATCTCGTCGGGAAAATCGTACGTGGGATGGTGGAGCGCCGGGTGGTCGCGACCCGCGCCGAGGCCGAAGAGGGCGCCGGGGATCCGCCTCGTGACATTCCCGAAGTCCTCCGACCAGGGGAAGGGCGCCGGCGCCTCGATCGTCTCGAGGCCGAGTTCACCGGCCGCCCGAACGACGAGACGGACCGCCCCGGGATCGTTCTCCGTCGATGGAAAGACCTCGTCCCAGCGGATCTCCACCTCGAGGCCGTGGCTCCGTGCGATACCGATGGCGAGCTTTTCGCAACGCGCGGAGAGCTCGTCCATGACCGCCTGATCGTGGGCGCGAAGGGTGGCCATCACCGTCCCCTCGCCGGGGGAGGTGCCGAAGGCGATCTCGCCGACGCGCGCGTGGATGACGGTGACCTTCGCCGCCCTGTCGAGCGCCGTTCCAAATTGCGGCAGGGCGCTGAATGCGTTGATCAGCTCGGCGACGGCGAGGGCGGGGCTCCGGCCGTGCTGCGGCTCGGCGGCGTGGGCCGTCCTGCCGTGCAGATCGACGATGAGGCCGCTCGATGCCGCGGCGAAGACGCCGTTTCGCCAGACGACCGCCCGTCGCCGGTAGCCGGGGAGGTTGTGGAGGGCGAATGCCATGTCGGGGGCGAGCGACGCGAAGGCGCCGTCGGCGAGGACAAGGTCCGCTCCCGTGCCGGTCTCCTCTCCCGGCTGGAAGAGGAGGATGATCGCGCCGCGCGCGGGAGGCGACGCGCGAAGGAGCGGCGCGAGCCCCGAGACGATCGCCATGTGCCCATCGTGCCCGCACTTGTGGGAAACGCCGGGCGTGTCCGAGGCGTGCGGGATGTCGAGCGTCTCGGGGATCGGGAGGGCGTCGAGCTCGCAGCGGATGAGAACGCGCGGCCCCGGGGCCCCTCCCTCCCAGACGGCGGCGAGCCCATGGCCGCCGATGCCGTCGACGATGCGGTCCGGCGCGTAACCCTCGATCCACTCGCGGACGATCGCCGCGGTCCGCTTCTCGGCCCCCGAGGGTTCGGCGGCGCGGTGGAGCCTGTGGCGGAGATCGATGAGCGCCCTGTCGATGCGAGGCATGTCGTCCCCTCTGTCGCGGTGTCGTGCGGATACGTCCTCGGCGTCAAGGCATCGTAGCGCAGGCCGGCGCGGGAATCAACCACGTTCCCGGCGAGACCCGCCCGCGTGCCGCCCGATTCTTCGCCGAGGACCGTGTCGCGCCGTCCCGGTCAGATGTTCCGGAGACGGGCGGCAAACCACGGCGAGAGGAAGGTCGCGATGAGAACGAAGGACCAGACGCGCCCGCGCAGCACGTTGTAGTCGGCGAAAAGGCGCGACCACGGGTGGCCGAAGAGGTAGTGCCCGGCGAGGAATTCGAAGGCGACGGTGAAGGCGAGCCAGGCGAACCCGACGAAAAGCGCCCGCCGGGCTCTTCCCGGCGCGATCCAGCGTATCGTGAGGAGCGAGACGAGGAAGATCAGCCCGCAGAGGGTGATCGTGCTGACGACGTGCCCCGCGTGCTCACCAGCCAGGGGCGTGATCAACGCGTTCCGCGCGATCCCGTTCAGGACCGCCACGACGGACAAAAGAAGCCAGACGAGCAGCATCCTCCCGATCACCGGTTCTCCTTCCTGCAGTCGCGTTCCCCTCGTTTCCGCCATTCTCACGCGCCCGACACCGGCCTGTCAACGCGCATGTCCGCCGGAACCGGTGATCGGCCGTTCCCCGAAACACGGTCACGTGCGTGTCGACCGTCTTCCCCGTTGCCACGGTGCTGCCCGCCGTGAGACAATCCCCACGGCGCCGGGTGGGCCGGCGCCGTGACGAGGAGAGTCTCCCGGTGCCGAAAAAGGACCTCGAATCGATCCGCAAGGAGATCAGGGTCCGCCGCCTGACGGTGGACGACTACGACGAGATCGCCGCCCTGCAGAAGAAGTGCTTTCCCGGGATGCAGACCTGGCGCCGCGACGACATCCGCAGCCACGTGGAGCAGTTCCCCCAGGGACAACTCTGCGTCGAATACGAAGGAAAGATCATCGGCTCGTCGAGCAGCCTCATTATCGAGTTCGACGAGTTCAGCGTCGAGCACAGCTTCAGCGACGTCACCGGCGGCGGAGGGATCGCCACGCACGATCCCGAGGGAGACACCCTCTACGGGATCGAGGTGATGGTCGACCCCGACTTTCGCGGCATGAAAATCGGCCGCCGCATCTACGACGAACGCAAGGAGATCGCCCGGCAGCTCAACCTCAAGCGGATCGTCGTCGGCGGGCGCGTGCCCAACTATCACAAGTACCACGAGAACCACACGATCCAGGAGTACGTGGAGCAGGTGATGGCGAAGAATCTCTACGATCCGGTCCTCACCTTCCAGATCTCGAACGGGTTCGTCCTCAAGCGGATCCTCCCCGACTATCTCGAGCATGACGACGAGTCCCGCGGCTACGCGCTGCTCCTCGAATGGGTGAATCTCAACTATACTCCGAACCCCGCCACGCGCGCGCGCACCACCTTCCCCGTACGGATCTGCTCGGTGCAGTACCGGATGCGGAAGATCCACACCTTCGACGACTTCCGCAACCAGTGCGAATACTTCGTCGACGTCGCCTCGGGCTACAAGAGCGACTTCGTCGTCTTCCCCGAGATCCTCACCCTGCAGCTTCTCTCCTTCCTGCCGCAGGAGCGCCCGGGAAAATCGGTGCGAAAGCTGGCCGACTTCACCGACGACTACATCGACGCCTTCCAGGAAATGGCCATCCGCTATGCGATAAACATCATCGGCGGCTCGCACTACACCCTCGAGGACGACCGGATCTACAACGTCTCCTACCTCTTCCGCCGCGACGGGAGCATCGACCGCCAGTACAAGATACACATCACGCCGAACGAGCGGCACTGGTGGGGGGTGCAGGCGGGCGACCGCATCCGCGTCTTCGATACCGACCGCGGCCGCATCGCGATCATGGTCTGCTACGACGTGGAATTCCCCGAGCTGGGACGGATCGCGGTCGAGGAGGGAGCGCGTATCATCTTCGTGCCTTTCGCCACCGACACCCGGCAGAGCTACCTGCGGGTACGCTACTGCGCGCAGGCGCGGGCCGTCGAGAACCAGGTATTCGTCGTCACCTCGGGGTGCATCGGCAACCTGCCGTCGGTGGAGAACATGGACATCAATTACGCCCGCTCGGGCATCTTCACTCCGCTCGATTTCCCCTTCGCCCGCGACGGGATCGCCGGCGACTGCCAGCCGAACGTCGAAACGGTGGTGATCGCCGACGTCGACCTCGAGGTGCTGCGCCGCGCCCGCCATGCAGGCACGGTGGTCAACTGGAAGGACCGCCGCCTCGACCTCTACGAGACGCGGCTGAAGAATCAACCGGAGTGAGCGCGGACGATGCGTCGCCGCGGATCGCATCGGCGAAGCGATCCGCGACCGATCACTCGGAGAGGAAATCCGGCTTCGTGATGCCCGGGAGGTGATCCCTGTACTGCTTGTGACTCGCCTCGATCCGGAAACCGCGCCGCGTGGCCTCCGCCCGCTCCTCCTCCGGCATCCCTCCGAGCCAGGCGTCCAGCATCGCCCGCAGCCGGGGATGCCCCTCCTCCTCGAAAACGAACCGGAAGGACTCGAGCTCGCCGATCGGCACGCGCAACTCTTCGCCGCCGAAGAATTGGCCGCACGTGAAGGAGTCGGGGATCGCCAGGAGAACGGGGACGTGATCGAGCAGTTCGTAGCGGTCCCGAAGCTCGTAGGTGTACGTGCAGGTCGTGCTGACGCCGGCTTTGTCGATCGTCGTGGCGCGGCTCGCGCGGGGATCGCGTCTCTCGCAGTCGTGCGTGACGTCGCGCATGAACCAGACCCGCGTATCGTCGACCCACATGATCGCCGAAGGGGCGACATACTCCCGCGGCCTGTCCCGCAGGCCGAGCCACTCGACCACCTGCCCGCGCGAGAGTTCCTTCCCCGACGCGAGGCTCAGCCTCGTGTAGACGGGAACGGGTTCCCCGCCCGGCTCTCCCCGACGGTCGTTGACCAGAAGAAACCCGTTCGTGCAGGAGAGGTCGCCCTTCGCGTACCGGGTCGCGACGTGGACCAGGCCGAACAGGGTCCGTCCCGAAGTGTCCCGGATCTCGCAGAAGGCGAGAGAGGCCATGCCGTCATCGTCCGATGCCGCCGCCCGGGCCGGCGGCAGAACGAGAACGAGCGCCAGTATCGCGGCGATCCTCATGACGGTCTTTCTTCGCCCCCATCGTGCCACGCCGACGGCCAGAGCGCGATCCCTCCCGCCGTCCCGCCGGCGCTTACCTGAGCAGCACCATCTTCTTCGTGCCCCTGAAGCCGTTTGCGTCGAGCCTGTAGAAGTAGATCCCGCTCGCCGCCTCGCCGCCGGCATCGTTCAGGCCATCCCACCGGTCCCGGTGGAGGCCGGCCTCGCGCACCTCGTCGACGAGCGTGCGGATCCGCCGCCCGTCCACCGTGTAGATCGCGAGCCGCACCCGTCCCTTCTTCCTGATCGTGAACTCGATCGTGGTGACGGGATTGAAGGGGTTCGGGAAACACTGCGCGAGGCGGCTTTTGAGCGGCGGCGCATCCTCCCCGGTGACGTCCGCCTTGACCGCGTGCCCCATCCACGACAAAACGTCCCGCATGATGCCGTTGCGCGTCAGCATGCCGTCGATCTCCACGTCGACGATCTGCGGGAGGCTGAATCCGAGCCACATCGTCCGCATCTCGTATCCGTGCCCGTTGAGATCCGTACTCCACACGCCGGCGCAATGCTCGCCGGCCCCGAGATCGGGGTATTCGAGCGCCGGCTGGCCGATGACGCCGTCGGGATCGATGACATCGAACCAGTTGCGGGGTTGGAAGGACGGCTGGATGTGGAAGGTGCCGACGTCGACGATGCCGCCCGGCGTCGCAGCGAGCATCGGCGCCTGCACGCCGCCGGACAGCTCGTAGTAGCTGCTGTCCACGAGCGTGACGCCGCAGGCCTGGAGCAGCGCCTCCCCGTCCGGGGAATACGAGACGTCGGTCGCCGCCCCCGCCCCCATGACGAACAGCCCCGCGCCGGTCTCGCGGCCCTCGAGCCAGTCGAGGAGCAGGGCGCAGTCGTTGTCCGCCTCGATTCCCGGCACCCCGTCCGAAACGGTCTGGCGCAGGAGATTCCCCGAGTCCCACACGATCGTCCGGTAGGCCGCCGCCAGGTGCGCGAGGCGCGCGCGGCTCGACAGGCCGTTCGAGCATCTGTCGAGGGGCGCGAGCACGTCGTAGCGGTCGGGAAGATCCCCGGGGGCCAGGACGGCCTCGAAGGTCGCGTCCATGCACATCTGCTCGAAATCGTAGACGCCGTCGCAGTCGTCGACGTAGAGGATGTCGCTCGCGAGGGTGGGCAGGCAGGTCCACTCGAAGTATCCTTCGCCCTCGTCGCAGTTTGGAGGAAAGACGACGTGCCCGCCGAGCGTGTCGTAGGCCTCGAAGTAGTACTCGATGACGTAGCCCCGCGTGAAGAGCGAATCGTTGAGATCGAACATGTACCGGTCGGGGGCGGCCGGTCCCGAGCCGGCACGGGCCGAGTCCCCTTGGATGGCGGTCCACGTGCCGTCGGTGGAGTAGTAGCTGCCGTACGTCCCCTCGAGCTCGAGGCCGTAGAGGGGCGGTTTCGTGCCCGGCCCGGCGTACGTGCACTTCACGTTCATGAAGATCGCCGGGCGGCCGTCGAGCGTGGTCTCGAGGGCGCCTGCGTCGACCGCGACGCACTCGACGACGATCGAGTCCCCGGGCACGACAAGGTTGTTCTCCGGAGGCGCGATGGTTCCGGCCATGTCGGCGCGGACGTAGCTTTCCATGTCACTCGCAGAGGGGAAATTGTCCTGATACCTTTCCCACGGCGGCACGTTCACCGCGATCGGCTCGAACTCGCTGCGATAGAATGAACCGTTGTCCTCCAAGGTCTTCTTCTTCAGAGGATGCGGATACGGATCGTTCGGCGTGTACCATACATGCACGCTATAGGTGCCGATCACGTGATCGCCGGGGAAACTGACCTCTTTCGAGAAGTGACCGCTGTTGACGCTTGCCCATCTCGTGTACGGGGATCCGACCGGGGGAGTAACGGTGATGGTGACGGGCGGTCCCGGAATATCGGTGACGAGGGCGCCGCACCCCATGTCGATCACGAGCCCGCTTACGGTGAAGGTCTCGTCCTCGGTGGTCTTGTTGCTCAAAGAGTGACACATGAATTCGAAATCGCAGGGCGGTCTGCTCAGGTAGAAATTCTTCTCGCAAATCGAATAGTCGCATGAAAACCCGCTGCCGTTATCGACGTAGATGCCGATTTGCATGCGAAGCGTATCCAGACCGCGATCCACATGGAACGTCACCTCTTCCGAGAATTGGTCGAACCCGCTGCCCGAGCACTCCCATATATCCGGGGCGGCCACCAGCGAATCGTTGCAGTGCCACTTGAACATGACTCTCGCGTCGTCCGTCGAGTAGACATCCCACCTCACGGAGAGCGTCAGATTGCCGTAATAGTCTGTATCGTAGACACATACGTTCTCGAATCCGCAATCGGCGTTGCACCGGTCTCCGCTTTCCGTCCCTCCTTCCGCCCAACCGATCTGGATGCCCGCACGAACGACGACGGACGACACGCTCACCAGCAACGCCGCGGTCGCGCACGGAAACAAGACACGCATCGCCCGTTTTGCGGCTCGCGACAGACGTTTTACACGGAATCGCTCCATGCCTCGACCTCCGGTTCGATTTTGGTGGGATGGTTCCCCGTGCCGCACATTGTACAGGAGAATATCAGAACATTCAATTGAAATGCGGCGCATCGGGGAATCCGCCTGCTCTCGATCGCCGCGTCCGTCAGAACTCCCTGAGCGACTCCTGGATCCCCTTGTGCATCTCGTACCAGAAGTCCAGGCCGGCCTCCTGCTTGTTTTTCTCGAAGCGATCGAGCCAGTGGCCGAGCTCGGGGGCGGTCTCCCCGTCCACGTCGCGCTTGCGGCGCAGGAAGGAGTAAACGAAGTCGAGGCTGCGCTCGCTCTCCCAGTAGACGCCGGCGTTGCGGCTGTTGATGCGGCTCGCCGTCATCGCCACGTTCCCGAGGAACGCATCCTTCATTTCGAAGAGCCGCTCGACGATCTCGGGGAGCATCTCCTCGGCCCAGCCGCGATGGAAGCGGCAGATCCCGAGGTTGTCCATGACGAGCTCCGTGCGGAAACGTTCCGCGCAGATCCGTCCGAGGACGCGGGGCGGGGCGAAGTCGGCGCCGTAGTACATGTAATACTTTCCCATGATCGCCATCGGCGAGAGGGCCCCGGGGGTCCAGTACTGGTTGGGGACCATCCAGCCCCGCCGGCCGAAGGCCGTGTAGACGAACCGGTCGAGCACCCCCTGCCCCTTCACGCGCGAGAGGCGCCGCCCGAACTTGCGCGCCCCCTCGGAGAGGTCGAGGATGCCCCGCTTCCCGATGATGCCGTCCAGCAGGGCGACGCCGATCTCCGCGTTGCGCATCGAATCGGCGACGACGTCGAACCCGTCGGGCGAGAAGACCGGCGCCGCGGGAATCCCGAGCTCTTCGGGGGTGAAAAGCCCGTCGGCGCAGCACTCCATGAGCCATGAGACGACGCCGCCGGCCGAGATGGCGTCGAAGCCGTAGCTGTCGGCCCGGTGGTTGAGCATCTCGGCGGCGCGCTGGTCGAAGACGCCGGCCAGCGGCCCCATCGTCTGGTAGGGCTCGTAGTCCTTCTTGTAGATCCCGTGCATCTTCTTGCAGACCGCCGCGCAGGGCTCGCCGCAGGTCTTCTGCTCTTTCGGCTCGATCGTCTCCTGGTTGAACTGCGCGAGGTAGTGACCGAGGACAAGCCGCTCGTGGAGATCGACCCGCTCCTGTTCGCCCATGAACACGCTGCGGTAGTTGAAGGCGAGCATCCGCCCGCCGATCGTGGCGAAGTTCACCCCGAAGGTGCCCCCCGTTTTGAAGGACGGATCGAAGCGGTACTTCGTCGTCGACTCGAAATCCTTCGCGGCGAGCTTCTTCTCGTAGGCGTCGACGAACCACCTGTCGGCGACGGCGCGATCGCGGAAATCCTCCTCGATGTGGGTGCCCCCGTAGCAGACGGCCGCGATCCCGTGCCGTCGGTAGAGCTTCGTGCCGAGCCCGCCGCGCCCCGCCCAGGTGTCGACGTGGGTGAGCTCGCCCTTCACGATCGGCGCCGAGCAGATCGCGCCGAAGTCGGTGGCCGCGGCGGCCGGGCCGACGGCGAGGATGCGCGGATCGTTCTCGTAGCGATCGCCGAAGCGCTCGAAGACGTGGTCCATCATCGCGTAGACGCCCCCGCGTCCCCCTCCCCACACCGACGGGGCGTCGACCGGGTCGAACGTCACCTCGACCTCCTCGCCGTGCGAGCGGTTGAGCACGAGGACCGAGGGGCTGCAGGCCGTGCCGACGATCGCGAGGAGATCGATCCCGAGGTTGTGGAAGACGAGCCCCGCCCCGCCCATCGAGGAGACGAAGAACCCGCCCCAGCAGGGGGAGAACCCCGAGAAGACGAGACGGTTGGAGCCGGGGATGATCGAGCCGGCCAGGAGCCCCGTGCCGATGTTGAGGCTGTCGAGCCGGCCGGCGAGGTGCAGGCCGAGATCGACCGGGCCGAAGAAGTCCCCGAGCGGGTAGCGGTCGACCCGGTAGAATGACGACGACGCGTCGACGAGCAGCACTTTCAGGTGATGAGCCACGGAGAGACTATAGCAGGACCGGCGCGTCGGGGCAACGACTGGCCGGCGCGTCCCGCGGGAACCTTCCGGGCCTGTTACACATTCTTACAATTCCGGCGGGACGCCCCCGGCGGCAGGGGTGTATATTGACCCAGACGGGCCGCCGCGCGCGGCGGCCCGAACGACACACGGACACGACACGGGAGAAGAGAGCATGAGCAGACGCAACGCCGCCCTGGTCGCGGCACTGATCATCGTCGTGGGGATCGTCCTCGCCACCGTGCTGAAGAGCCAGCGTCAGCCGCCGCAACGGCGCGAGCGCCCGGCGACGGCGATGCGGATCGAGGCGCTCGCCGTCGATCCCGGCGAGGTCCGCACGACCCTGCTTCTGACGGGCCCGCTTCGCGCCCTCGACCGGGTCGACGTCTACGCCGAGGTCTCCGGCCTCCTCGTCGAGACGCCGATGCGTTTCCTGCCCGGCACGTATTTCAGGAAGGGCGAGACGCTCATCCGGATCGACGACGCCGTCTACCGCAACAACGTGCTCGCGCAGAAGAGCAGCCTCCTCAATACGCTCACATTGCTTTTGCCCGACCTCTCCATCGACTTCCCCGAAAGCGAGCCCCGCTGGCGCGACTACCTCGCCGGGTTCGTCCTCGATCGGCCCCTCGCCCCCCTCCCCGAGCCGGGAAGCGAGACCGAGCGCTACTACATCGCCTCGCGGAACATCTACACGCAGTTCTATACCGTGAAGAGCATGGAGGCCACGCTCGACAAGTACACGATCAACGCCCCCTACGACGGGATCGTGACGGATGCGGCGATCAACCCCGGCACCCTCGTCCGGCAGGGGCAGATGCTCGGCTCCTTCGTCTCCACGGCCGTCTACGAGATGGAGGCATTCGCCGACATCGACGAGGTGAGGCTTCTCGAGACGGGGATGCCCGTGGTTCTCACCACGCGGGACCTTCCCGGCGAGTTCGCAGGCTCGATCAGCCGCATCAACGAATCGATCGACGCCTCCACGCAGCTCATCGGGGTCTACGTCACGACCACCGACGGGCGACTCCGCGACGGCCTCTACATGACCGCCCGGATCGAGAGCATGCCGATCGCCGGGGCCGTCCGCATCCCGCGGAGCGCCCTCGTGGACGACCACACCGTCTGGGTCGCCCGCGACTCGGTCCTCTCGCGCGAGACGGTGGAGGTGGCGCTCCTGGAGGACAAGCACGCGATCGTGCGGGGCCTTGACGGCGACCTGCTCGTCGTCGACTCGCCTCCCGAGGAGATCGAGGAAGGCATGCGGATCCCCGCCCCGGCGCCGGCGCGGCAGCCCGCCGCGAAGGTGCGCGGATCGGGAGGACACTGACCCGGCGCCGGTGACGGACGCGTAACGATCTGAGAAAGCGAGCGAGCGTGAGAAACCTGATCCGACCCTTCATCAAGTACCCGCTCCTGGGGAACGTCATCATCGTCGCCCTCATCCTCTTCGGCTGGGTGGGATTCTCGAGCCTCAACACCACCTTCTTCCCGCCGCAGCCGAGCCGGACGATCATGGTCACCGCCTCCTACCCCGGGGCCTCCCCCGAGGAGATCGAGGAGGGGATCGTCACCAAGATCGAGGACAACCTGAAGGGCGTCACCGGCATCGAGCGGATCACGTCGGTGTCGAGCGAGAACGCCTGTTCGATCTCCATCCAGGTGCTGGCGAACTACGATGCCGCCTTCGTCCTCGACGACGTCAAGGACGCGGTCAACCAGATCTCATCCTTCCCCGTGGGGATGGAGCGGATCTCGGTCTATCGCCGCGAGCCGCGCACCTTCGCCATCGACATCATGGTCACCGGCGACGTCGACCTCAAGACCCTCAAGTGGCACGCCCGGCAGATCGAGCGCGACCTGCTCTCGGTGGACGGGATCTCCAAGGTCGATCTCTCCGGCTTTCCCGACGAGGAGATCGAGATCGCCATCCGGGAAAACGACCTGCGCGCCTACGGGATGACCTTCGCCGAGATCGTCTCGGCCGTCCAGGCGGCCAACATCCGCTCGACCGGCGGCACGATCAAGGGCGAGGAGGAGGAACTCCTCATCCGCGCCAACCTCAAGGGCTACTATGCCGAGGAGCTGGCCAACCACGTCCTCCGCTCGAGCCCGGACGGCGCCGTCGTGCGGCTCGGGGACGTGGCGACGCTCAGCGACCGCTGGTCGGAGGATCCGAACCGGATCTACTACAACGGCAAGCGGGCGGTCCGCGTCTCGGTGGACAACACGAACGAGGAGGACCTCTTCTTCATCGCGAAGAACGTCAAGGCCCACGCAGAGGAATACAACGCCGCGCACGACGACGTCGAGCTCGTCGTCTTCCGGGACGGCTCGGAGATCATCGGCGAGCGCGTCGACATCCTCGTCACCAACGGCCTGCTCGGCATCCTGCTCGTCGTGCTCCTGCTCGGGCTGTCCCTCAACCCGCAGATCTCCTTCTGGGTGGCGATCGGCATCCCGATCTCCTTCGCGGGGATGTTGATGCTCGCCCCCTTCTACGGCCTCACGATCAACGTGATGTCGCTTTTGGCGATGATCCTCATCCTCGGGATCCTCGTCGACGACGGGATCGTGATCGCCGAGAGCATCTACCAGCATCACGAACAGGGCGCCCGGCCGATCCAGGCGGCCATCGAGGGGACGATCGAGGTCCTCCCGTCGGTCATCGCCTCGGTCTTGACGACGGTGGTGATCTTCATCACCTTCTTCTTCCTGCAGGGGGGCATGGGGGACCATTCCCGCGACCTCGCCTTCGTCGTCATCGTCGTGCTCCTCGTCTCGCTGATCGAGGCCACCTTCGTCCTTCCGGCCCACATCGCCCACTCGCGGGCCCTGTGCAAGCGGAACAAGAACCGCCTGGAGAAGCGGAGCGAGGCGGTCCTCGGCTGGCTGCGCGACCGCGTCTACGCGCCCATCCTCCATTTCTCCGTGAGGCGGCCGCTCATCCCGATCGCCACGGTGATCGCCATCTTCATCGTCACGATCGGCGCGTTGCAGGGCGGCATCCTCCGCACCACATTCTTCCCCTACATCGAGGGACGCGCCGTCTCGATCACGCTGACCCTCCCGGCCGGCACGCCCGCGTCGATCACCGACAGCCTCACCGCCTTCATCGAGAGCAAGGTCTACGAGGTCGACGGACAGTACCGCCGGCAATACGACGGGAAGGAGCTCGTCACCAGCGTCTACCGCCGCGTCGGCAGGGGAACGAACAACGGACAGATCTACGCCCTGCTCATCAGCAGCGAGAAGCGCGAGTGGTCCAACCTCGAGGCGGCCGTCGCCTTCTCCAGGGCCGTCGGCCCGATCCCCGAGGCGGAGGAGCTCTCCTTCGCGGGCAGCCGCCGCTGGGGGATGCCGGTGACCGTCGCCCTCAAGAGCAACAACTTCGAGCAGCTCCGCGGGGCCACCGAGATGCTCAAGGCCGAGCTCGAGAAGATGGACGGGCTCAAGGACATCAGCGACGACGATCCCCCCGGCCTCCGGGAGGTGAACGTCACGCTGCGCGAGAAGGCATACGCCCTCGGGCTGACGACCATGGACGTTGTCAACCAGGTGCGCATGGGGTTCTTCGGCGGGCAGGCCCAGCGGATCCTCCGCGGGATCGACGAGGTGAAGATCTGGGTACGCTACGACCTCGAGGACCGCTCCACCCTCGCCAAGCTCGAGGACATGCGGATCCGCACGGCCGACGGCGGCGCCTTCCCCCTCGGCGAGATCGCCGACCTCGCGATCAGCCGCGGCGTGATGGCGGTCAACCACATCGACGGCCAGCGGGTGATCAACGTCGTCGCCGACCTCACCAGCGAGAAGGCCTCGGTGCCCGACATCCTCGCCGACATCGGGGCGAACATCATGCCCGGGGTGCGCGAACGCTTCCCCGAGGTGCGCTTCTCCTTCGAGGGGGAGAGCTACGAGAACCAGAAGACGATGGACGCGATGAAGCGTGTCGTGCCCGCGATCCTCATCCTGATGTTCCTCATCATCGCCGTGACCTTCCGCTCGTTCGGACAGGCGATCATCGTCTTCCTGCTGATCCCCTTCAGCCTCGTCGGGGTGCTCTGGGGGCATTACATCCAGGGGTACATCACGAGCATCCTATCGCTTTTCGGCGCCATCGCGCTGATGGGGATCGTGGTGAACGACTCCCTCGTCCTCGTGAGCGCCTTCAACAACCGTCTCAAGCGGGGGATGGCCTTCCGCGAGGCCCTCTACGACGCGGGACTCTCCCGTTTCCGGCCGGTCCTGCTGACATCGCTGACGACGATCGGGGGACTCGGGCCCCTCGTCTTCGAGCGGAGCCGCCAGGCGCAGTTCCTCTCGCCGATGGCGATCTCGATCGCATACGGGCTCCTCTTCGGGACGATCCTGACCCTGATCATGCTTCCCTCGATGCTCGTTCTGCTCAACCGGGCGAAGTTGTACCTCTACCGGGCGATTCTGCGCAAAAAGCTGAGCGCAGAGGAGATCGAGCCCGCCGTGCGCGAGGAGGAGTTCGTGCGGCGCGAGAACGAACCCGATTCCTCCGACGAAGGATGCAACCGATGAAACGACTGACGATCGCAGGAACCCTGCTGGTGCTGGCCGCCGCCTCCGCCGCGGCCGAGACGCTGACCTTCGAGGAGGCGGTGGCGCTCGCCATCGCGCGCAACCCGCTCATCGCCGTGGCGCGGAACAGCGCCGAGATCGCGGACAACAGCGCGCATATCGGGGGAGCGGGCCTTCTGCCGAGGATCGATCTCACCGGCTCGTCGAACTACATCGACACCGACCCGGCCGCGGGGCCGGAGTCGCGGATGACGATGAACAGCGCCGACGTGACGGCCTCCTGGACCCTCTTCGACGGTTTCGGCAACGTCTACCGCTACCGGCGCCTCGCCTCCGCCGGACGGCAGGGGGAGCTCGACGCGCGCGACCAGATCGAACGGATTCTCGTCCAGGTCGCCGGCGCCTACTACGGCGCCGCCGCCGCGCGGGAGAACCTCCGGATCGCCGAGCAACTCCTCGGGATCTCGAGCGAGCGCGTGGAGCGCGCCCGCAAGCGCGCCGACTACGGCCAGGGTGGCACGATCGACGTTCTCGCCGCCGAGGTCGACTTCAACAGCGATACCGTCACGGTCGTCCAGGCCGCCTACGCCTGGGACGAGGCGAAACGGCGCCTCAACGTCCTCCTCGACCGCGACGTCCACGCCGACGTCGAGATCGACACCGCCGTCGAGTTCGCCGAACCGGCCGACTACGAGACGCTGCGCGCCGAGGCGACGGAACGCAACGCCGCCTACCTCTCGAGCATCGAATCCCTCGATCAGGCGAGACACGGCAAGGCGATCGCGCGAGCCGCCTGGCTGCCGCGGCTCGACCTCTCCGCCTCGTACGGTTACGATCGCACGGCGCCGGACTACGATGTGACGCTCGACGAGAACGACCGGAGCTGGAACGTGCGCGCCGCGGTGAGTCTCAACCTCTTCGACGGCTTCCAGAAGCGCGTGGACTCGAAGAACGCCTCGCTCCTCGTCCGCACGGGCGAACTTCTCGAGAAGCAGGCGCGCCTCGAGCTCGAGGAGGCCCTCGCGGGCGCGTACGAGTCGTACCGGAACAGCCGGACGGTGCTCGCCCTCGAGAAACGCAACCTCGAGTCGGCCCGTGTGAACTTCTCGCAGACGAGCAAGCTCTACGACCTTGGCCAGGTGACCTCCACGCAGTTCCGCGAGGCCCAGCTCAACCTCATACGCGCCGAAACGAACGTCTCGACGGCTCGCTACGACGCGCGGCTCGGCGAGATCGAGCTCGACCGCATCGCCGGCCGGCTCGTCACCACGGCCAAAGCGGCCTCGAACTGACGGGGGAAAAGCGGTACGCGATGGATGCGACGATCCTCATCATCGACGACGACGCGAAGCTGAACGAACGCCTCGGGCGGTACCTCGACGCGTTCGGCCTCGCCGTCGTCTCGGCGACGCGGCCGACAGAGGGGCTGCGCCTGCTCGAGACAGAACGACCCGACCTCGTCATCCTCGACGTGATGATGCCGGAAATGGACGGCTTCGAGGCCCTTCGCGAGATGCGCGGCCGGGGCGACGTCCCCGTCATCATGCTCACCGCGCGCGGGGACGTCGACGACCGGATCGCCGGCCTCGAGCTCGGCGCCGACGACTACCTTCCCAAGCCCTTCGATCCCCGCGAGCTCGTCGCCCGCATCCAGACCGTCCTGCGGCGCCACCGGGCCGTCCCCGGCGAGGGCACCGGCGGCGTGCGGCGGTTCGGCGACCTCGCCGTCGACACGGACCGCGGCTCGGTCGAGCTCGCCGGCGAACCGGTCGCCCTCACCGACCTCGAGTTCGGCATCCTCGCCGCGCTCGTCAGCCGCGCCGGCGAGGCCGTCGGCCGCGACACGCTGGCTGGCGAGATCAGGGGGATCGAGCGGAGCGCCGTCGACCGATCCCTCGACGTCGCCGTCTCCCGGCTGCGCCAGAAGCTCGGCGACGACCCGAAGCGGCCGCGGTTCATCAAGACGGCATGGGGCACCGGCTACTCGTTCATCGGGGAGGAGTCGCCGTGATCCGCCACCCGCTCGACTGGATCCGCCGCTCCCTCAACGCCAAGATCCTCATCATCATCCTGGCGAGCTACATCCTCGTCTCCTGGGCAACGGTCGAGACGCACATGCGCATCCTCCATCCCCACCGGCACGGGCGGAAGACCGACAACATCGTCAACCTCTGCAACTACGTCATCGACGACATCGGCTCGCCCCCCGACACGCTCCGCGCTGCGACGATCGCCGACCGGCTCGGATTCGGAATCCGCATCGTCACCGGCGGCTACACGTGGGAGAGCGCGGCCGGCATCCCGCGGCTCGTCGACGATGAGCTCGAGCAGCACGGCCTGCCGAACGTCCGGGTCGGCTTCGACCGCGGCCTGCAGGTGGCCGTTCTCCGCGAGGGCGTCCGCTACGAGTTCCTCCTGCAGCGCCGGGAGGAGAGCATCCCGTACATCGGCGAGCTCCTGCTCGCCTTCCAGCTCCTCTACACGACGCTCATGCTGGTCGTCATCTACCTGGGGTTGCGCTGGCAGCAGCGTCCCCTCGCCGTGCTGCACGACGCCGTCACCCGGGTGGCCGCCGGGGAGCTCGATTTCGAGATCGACTCGCGCCGCCATGACGAGCTCGGCTTGATGGTCCGCTCCTTCAACGGGATGCGCCAGGCGATCGCCGGGATGATCGAGAGCCGCGACCAGCTCCTGCTCGACGTGAGCCACGAGTTCCGCTCGCCGCTCACCAGGATGCGCGTGTCGCTCGAGATGATGGAGGAGAGCGGGGAACGGAACAACCTCATCGCCGACATCGGCGAACTCGAGGCGATGGTCACCGAGATCCTCGAGAGCGCCCGCCTCCAGAGCGCCCACGGCGCGCTCGATCTGCGCGAGACGGATCTCCGCGATCTGCTCGAAAACGTCGTCGCCGGGTACGCGGAGCGGGCACCCGGCATAAGGCTCGACCTGCCCGACGCCGCGGCGGTCGTTACCGCCGACGCGGCGCGCGTGCGGATGGTTCTCGCCAACATCGTCGCCAACGCGATCAAGTACTCACCCGCGGAGAACCGGCCTGTCGAGGTGGGTCTCGCCGATACCCCAAACGGCTGGACCGTCACCGTCCGCGACCACGGCTGCGGGATCCCCGAGAAGGAGCTCTCCTTCGTTTTCGAGCCGTTCTACCGGGTGGACAAGTCGCGCACGAAGGGCACGGGGGGCTACGGGCTCGGCCTGCACCTCGCCCGCCGGATCATGGAGGCCCACGGCGGCTCGATCGAGATGGAGAGCCGCGAGGGCGAGGGAACGACGGTGACGCTGCGGTTCGACCGACAGGCGGACTGAGCCCGGAGGGTGGATAACTCCGGTTGTACGCCTATCCCCGTTGTTCTGCCGGTTTGTGACCTACACGGTCATGGCACATTGGATATCTTCCTGAATACCGATCGATTACGTGCAGGGGGCTCGCCCTCAGGGACTAGCTCTTTTTTCATTCCTGTGGGCGATTTTCCGGTGAATGCTTTGTGCGTATATTTATTACGAGGGTAACTTCACCGGACAAATATCACATTCTCCTCTGCACGTGGTGCTGCACGGTGAAAGCAGTTTCTAAAGAACACATGGTTCTCTGGAGGGATGGAGGGACAGGGAATGAAAAAGCTGTTAATCAGTATTATGATCCTTCTGTTTTCGGCCTCAGCCGACGCAGGCACGATCATCGATCACAGGCACACGAATCTGGATATAAACCTGGAAAAGGTGCACGCCGCAGCGAACAGCGTAAAATGGCTCTATATCAGGCTTTCCCATGGCAGGCAGCTCAATGTCGGGCTCGGGAGGATTGAGGACAGTGACTTCGCCGTCTGTATGACTTACCTCTACCTGTGCGAAGAAGACGAGGCGCTCTGCTCTTCCAACGGGCTTACCGAACCGTACGCTTTCTGGAAGCTGGGAGGGGCAGATATAGTACGTGCCAAACTCGATGCCGATCCACGCTTCAACTTGTTCATGTTCTGCTGGTGCACGCATCTCAACGCATATACGACGGCAGACGTCGATGTGTACCTGAGTGAGATGGAACAGCTGGAACAAGAATATCCGGACGTGACCTTTGTCTACGCCACCGGGACGGCGGAGGAGCAGGGATCCTACGGATTCAACAGATACATGCGGAACCTCCAGATACGGGACTATTGCACCGTTCACGGAAAGGCGCTCTACGATTTTGCCGACATAGAAAGCTGGTACGCGGGAAACCAGGCGACTTACCTGTACGACGGAATTCAGGTTCCCTACCTTCATCCGGAACTTTACGGAAACGACGCCGAGCACGCATCGTATCTCAACTGCGAATACAAGGGGATGGCTTTCTGGAACCTGGCGGTCCAGGACGTTGTCATTACCGGCAATGATCACGTTCCAGCAGCTACGGGTCTCGGAGAGATTTATCCGAATCCCTTCAATCCAAGCACGACCATATCGTTCAGCCTTGACGCCCGGATGCGTGTCGCCCTCCGCATCTACGACGTCTCGGGCAGGCTTGCCCGGGAGCTGTTGAATGAAGATCGCGAAGCGGGGGCACACAGAGAACACTGGGATGGCCGAGATTCTTCCGGCCGTGAAGCTGCCAGCGGCATGTATTTCTGCTGCTTCGACGCCGGCAACCTGCACCAGACGAAGAAGATCGTCCTGATAAGATAATTGACGAATCATGAATCGGCCGCTATAATCTCCAATCGAACCCATTACGGTGGAACAGCGTCATAGCTCCGTGATGCGGTTTAAAGCGAACCCTTTAGCAAATCTCCTACGGCATACGAATAATCCTTCACTGAGGGGGGGATTACATTGGCAAAAATTCGAATCCTGCTTATCGAAGACAACCGTCTCCTGAGGGAAGGCATCGCCGCGATGCTCGAAAGCCAGAGCGATTTCCAAGTCATCGCGCGATCTGAAGACGGCAATGTGCTGAACCAGTTGAAAACGACCGATTCCCTCCCCGACGTCATTCTTCTGGATCTGGGGCTGGAAAAAGCGGACAGCCTGGGGTTGATGAAAACGCTGATTGCGGAAGTTCCGACCGCAAAGCTCATCGCAATGGATATATTTCCTGAACAGCTCGATATAGTCGAGTTCGTGAAAGCCGGCGGAAGCGGCTTCATCCTCAAGAGCGCCACGCCGGAAGATTACATTGATACCATCAGGGCCGTTCTGGCGGGTTCAAAAGTGCTTCCACCGGGTTTGACCAATTCACTCTTCGCGCAGATCGTCGAATCCGCGCTCAAAACCGGCACCCACTTCTCTGACAATTCAATAAAGTTGACCAGCCGTGAACGAGATGTCATCGCCCTGATTTACGAGGGCATGAGCAACAAGGAAATCGCCGAGAGCCTGCATATCGCCACCTATACCGTCAAAAGCCATGTACACAATATATTGGAAAAACTGTCGCTCAATACACGCCTGCAAATAGCAGCCTACCCCCGCAAGGACAGACCATAGATCCGATTTGGCGGATTCAGATTTCTATTCCCCGCTCGAACATGAAAAGACTCGTGCCTAGGAACTAGCTCCTTTTTCATCCCCTTGGCCGATTTACGCTTACGCAATCTACAGGTATATTTCATACAAAGGGCATCCAAATAAACAATGTCGTGAAAGGAGGGTGGACAGGCCGTTGAGGTAGAGCAGGTAAATCCTTTCCATATTGTATTTCGAAAGGGGTCATGATGTTCAAACGAATGGTTTTGGGAGTATTTGTACTCACATTTGTCCTGGCTTACGCGGGAATCGCGATGGGACAGGAAAGAGTGCAGGGATATTTCAACGACACCGTCTGCAAAGTGAAAGCGACAGACGATCCATCACAGAAGCGTGAGATTCTCAACATCGAACTGCAGAGAATGTCCAAGGCGCTGGAAAGGGTCGAGAACTCATCCCTTGTTTCCGAGGCCGATCGCGAAAACATGGGTCACTTCAGGACCTCGATCCAGGAGAAAACAGACGAGCTCGCGGGCAACAACGGGTATGAACGTGTTCCCGATGACCAACTCGACACTTTCTCCGATTACGTCATGCAGGATATGGAACAGGCCGACAAGACGATTACCATGGGTGTCGTCACGGCACTCCTGATAGTCATCCTGATAATTCTTGTTACTTGATAGTCGTCAAAATGGTCGTTGTTGCGGGCTAGTCGCACATCGAGGGCAAATCAGGAACTTTGCATGAGAAGCCAATCCTATAAACCTTTCGCGAGCACCACGCATACATACTCATGCGCCATGAAGAACATCACATGCGTGGCGCTCGCGTTGATCCTCTTTTCGTGCAGCTCCATTCCTCCAGCTCAACGCCCCAGCCTGACGGGCGATGATGGCAGTCTTCCTCCACGCTATTCAATTGTATTCATAATCCACGGGGACGGCAGCTACCTCTATCATGATTCAGACGGCAACGCGCACAGAGCAGACGAGGTGACACTCGCGAAGGCGAAAGCGGTTGCGGAAAAGAACAAACAAGCCGAGGTGTTCATTTTTCACGAGAAACACAGGAGACATTTCCTGATTTTCTTCCCCCGACGTGACGGAAATCTGTACTACTACCGGAATGGCCGCCTTCTCGCAGAAGAATCCTACTGGCGCGACCAGGGACAATCTCGTTTCGCCCCCGAGATAGAACTATATAACAGTTTTCACGCGAAGGAATCGCCTGATCTGGTGAGATTGTTCCTGTACTTCGGGCACGAGATCCCCGAATTCAGCGTGGCCGGATACGACGCGTCCTACAGGAAAAAGATGTTTACGGTGGATGATCTTGCGGAGGGGCTCGATCGCATCACGAATGATTCAGGGAAAGTCGATCTCGTTGTTCTTTCCACTTGTTTCGGCGGCACTCCTCATACTATCGGCGCGCTTGCTCCTTACGCTCGCTACATCGTCGCTTCGCCTGACAATCTTCACCTGTCGTACTTCGATCTCCACTCTTTTGAGCAATTGGATATCGGCCTTGATGAAGGAGATGTCCTCTCGTTCGCGAACACCTTCGCACAAGATGCGTTCGGCAGGCTGGCTGAAAAGATTCAGACCGCCGTTACCGTGGCAGTTTACGATGTGGATCGCGTCGAGCGATATTTGAGCGCCGTCGACAGTATCTATGATCGTTCGTTGACTGCATTGAAAGATAAGCCACAGTCATCCATTGAACACTGTGATTGCGCCGACGATCCTGCCTATGCCCTGCAGGACATGAACACAGGAATGACGGTGCTCTATCGTCCGCCGCGTTTCGGGCGTTCAAAGCACAAAACAAGTCATTCCGGCTGGGAATGCTTGAGGCTATTGAAGCGGTAAGTCGTTACGCGAATTATTCGCGCAACCTCTTGATATATTACCGGTAAGGGAATGGATCATGAGACTGTCCACACATTATTACGTCCTCTCCTTGAGCGGTTCTGCCAGCAGGCTTTATGAGGCTTTTCGTGACGGTCTCACCGATATCCAGAACGAGCTGTTCCCTATCAGTTCCTCGCCGGGCATAAAGGACGACGCGGCTCCGCCTGTTACAGACAGCGAATTGAAGGAATTTATCACGAAGGCGGATCAGCACTTTGATCACTATCTATTGCAAGACCCTCTTCAATTCATCGTTGTCGGAAGCAGGAGCGACCTTTCCATCTTTGACGAGGTGACATCTCATCGGGACGTTTTACTGGGCAGGGTCGAAGGAGATTATATCGCGGCTTCTCCATCCGATCTGGGGAAGATCACATGGGCTATCGTCAAGAGGGCAATGGCAGGTTCGCGGGCACAATCAGCATACAACCTGGAGACTGCGGAAAGGGCAAAGAACGTCGTTTCCGGTATCAATGCGGTGGCAAAATCAATCAGATCAACGGCTGGAGACACCTTGTTCGTAGAAGAAGATTATTCTTTGAAGGGCGCTATCCGTAAAGCGGGTTCATATTTTTTCGTCTCAGAAGAGTTGGATATTCAGGATGAATTCGATGATGCGGTCGATTCAGTTGTAGAAAAGGTGCTGGAAAATGACGGCAGAGTAGTGTTCCTGAAAAACGGTTCGTTGGAAAGGTTCAAGAAGATCGTTCTCGTCAAGGGTAGCTGAGCGACACTCTCATGAATACGAGGTCACGGATTCGCAGGCTTCGGAGGAAAGAGGGAGTTCAATTCATGATGCACTCATGCGGCAGAAGGAGGTGATTCCGAAATGCTTTGGACTATAGGGATAATTCTGTTGATCCTTTGGCTGGTCGGATTGCTCACAGCGCATACTTTTGGGGGAGTTCTTCACGTTCTCCTGGCTATCGCGCTTGTGGTGATAATCATACGACTCATCCAGGGAAGGCGAGTATAGCCTCCCCGTGATGTTTCTGCGGGAAGAGGTATCGGGGTCGTACGCGCCGTATTCTACGGGGTGTATCGATAACGCTGAACCCGGCCGCGCGACTCGTATCGGCGAACACGGTGGTATTTTCAGAGGAGGTGATATTGTGAGCGCTTTCAAGATTCTGGCGATAGTGCTGATCATAGCAGGTGTCTTAGGCCTCGTTTATGGCAAATTCGTCTATGCCGGGGATACGCATGAAGCCAAATTGGGTTCGCTCGAGCTGTCGGTTCAGGAAAAGCACACAGTCAATGTACCCCTCTGGGCAGGAGTGGCATCGATACTGGTTGGCGGCATTCTTTTCTTTGTGCCGTCGTTCAAGAAGAGTTGATTCTTCTTTTCCTGATGATGCTTCGATTGACTGGAAACTTGTCCCATGGGTTCTATTGGAAAGAGTAGAACGAGGAGGGCGCCGGATGAAATTACCACACAGTCTGTTCAACGTGATGTTTGTTTTTATATTATTATTCTTGCCGGTCAATCCGCTTCAAGGAGCGGATACGGACGGGAAAATCGGAATAGGTCTCCATGGAGGAGGCTACAAGCTCGTTCTTACTGACCACTCCGATATGTGGACGCCGGGATGGTTCCTCAATGCCGACCTCAAGTACCGATTGACTCCCAGATTCGCGATTGGCGTCGAGGGCAGCTGGATGCAGACCTACCTGGCCGATTTGAGCGTGGGTACCAGGCAGAATGATGGAGCGAGACTGACATTTGACAACGTGGCTGACGGCCCGCGGCAGCGAGCCTATGTGGCAGGAATGTTTGCGGAATATCATTTTCTCCCCGACAGCAGATGGTCACCTTACGTTTCTGCCGGCTCCGGGATTTATATCTGGAAATGGACCGATAAGGATTGGAACACCTTGTCTTCCGACGATCCGGCTCTGGCGGACATAAATTACCCCAAGGTCGATATGGTCGGAGCCCCGTATGATCTTAAAGACCAGGAACTGTATATGATGGCCGGATTGGGGCTGGAAGTCTTCGCCACCCCGTCACTTTCTTTTGAACTGGGAGCCAAGTTTCGCTATCTGACACATCTTCTGACCAGCTTTAAAGGCGATCAGGACATCGTTGGATCAGATCCTGGTCAATTGGACTTGCCCAAGGGCATTGCCGAATTGTACGCCGGCCTGACCTTCCATTTCGGCGGGAAGAAGTGTCCGCCATTGACCAGTACCATATCCGGAGATCCCATGAGCGGGCCCGCTCCGTTGATGGTGCAGTTTGCCGGTACCAGCGCTGGAGGGTGTCCGGACTATACGTACGTATGGAATTTCGGTGACGGGGGCACGAGCAGCGAGAAGGATCCCTACCATACCTATCAGACAGATGGAGACTATCAAGCCTCCCTGATAGTCAGCGATTCCAAGGGGACCATCTCTGAGAACAGCTTATTCATAAAGGTCAAATGTCCGAAGTTGACCGGAATCGTTTCGGCAGATCCCGCGAGCGGGACCGTTCCGTTGACAGTGAAGTTCTCGGGTTCCGCCACCGGAGGATGTCCGGGCTACACGTACATGTGGAATTTCGGTGACGGTGGCACGAGCAGCGAGAATATCGCGAGCCATACATATCAGACCGAGGGAGAATATTCAGTCTCTCTGACCGTCACTGATTCAAAAGGAAACAAGGCCCAGAAAATGATTTCCATAGTCAGTTCGGCCGAGAAATACATCCCGACACCGGAAAAGCCGATAATACTCCACGGCGTAAATTTTGGATTCGACAAATCCAAGCTTACGATTGCAGCCGATGATATCCTCGACCAGGTGGCGGCCAGCTTGAAAATAAGGCCGGATGTCAAGGTGGATGTTGTCGGACATTGCGACTGGACCGGGACGGAAGCATACAACCAGAAGCTCTCCGTCCGTAGAGCCGAGGCGGTGCGGGACTACCTGATCAGCAAGGGCGTCAAGGCCGAGAACCTGACCTTCAAGGGTTACGGCGAGACCAAGCCGATGGCTGACAACAATACCGCGGAGGGCAGAGCCCTGAACCGGAGGGTGGAATTGATAAGGATCAAGTAACGTTTAAAATCAGGGAAGAGGTGTTCCGCCGACTTGTACGCTCATCTTCGGGGCATCAAGCCGGCGGATGGATCCTCTCATCCCAAGCCTCAATACTTGTAGACCTTGAAAGAATGATCGGATGATGAAAATAACGCAGCGTTTCAGTTCGACAGTGCTTGCCTTCATGGGAGCGGATATTTGGCGGATAATCGCCGGTGCTGGACAAGCCCGATTCGGCGTTGAACATCCTTCGCTTTCAATCGGCCCGATGATCATGTGACTTTAACTCCAAAACAAGGAGCAAATCATATTGAACAAAAACACGTTTGTAAATCAGTTGGGGGTTCGTCAAGTATCCTGATCCAAGGAGGGATCTCCGTGAAGAAGATATTGATTCTGATGTTAAGCCTGGTTCTTCTCTTCACGATCTACGCCGGGTGCGCCTGGAATAGAAAAGCAACGGGCGGCGTGATCGGCGGAGCCACCGGAGGAGCTGTTGGAGGCATTATCGGGCACGCGGCTGGAAACACGGCCCTTGGCGCCATAATCGGTGCGACGGTCGGAGGAGCGGCGGGTGTCATTATCGGCAATGAGATGGACAAGCGAGCCGAGGAGATGAGGGCGGACCTGCAGGGAGCACGAATCGAGCGGATCGGCGAAGGGATCAAGATCACGTTCGATTCGGGTCTTCTGTTCGATGTGGCTAAATCGGACTTGCGAGCGCAGGCTAAAACAAACATCGAGAGTCTGGCCAGGATCCTGAACAAGTACCCCGACACGAACATCCTTGTCGAAGGAGACACGGACAATACGGGCACCGAAGAATATAACTTGGGATTGTCAGAACGCCGCGCTCAATCTGTATCGAACTATTTGATGGGCCTAGGCGTTCCCAGTTCAAGGATCTCCATGGTGGGATTGGGCGAGTCGAACCCGATCGCCTCGAACGATTCGGATTCTGGTCGTCAGATGAACCGGCGGGTCGAAGTCGCCATCTTTGCCAACGACAAGCTGAAGAAGGCGGCGGAAAATCAGGCGGGGTTGTAAGGTCCAAAAAATCCTTGCTGGACGACATTATATAGTCCGTTTGCAAGAGAAACGCTGCCAAAGGGTTAATATTAGACAGGGAGCACATGATGGATGAACATACCGTAAAAAGACCGATGATTATAAAATGGGCCATATTGGTCGGCCTGTTTGTGCTTGCGCTGGGTATCGCGGCTTGCGGTGATAAGACGCCATCGGAACAAGCCAAGGCCACAGGCGAAGCCGTGGGTGATGCCATGAAGACCGCGGGCGATGCCGCGGGCGATGCCGCGAAAACCTCGGGAGATGCCGTAGGTGGAGCCATTCAGGCCACGAGCGACTACCTGACGCAGTCGAAGGACGAAGGCGTAAAGGCCGCCCAGGAGGAACTCGACGAGATCGAGAAGAATTGGCAGGACTTGCTTGCCAGGGCCGATCCGGCCACAAGCGAGGCCAAGGTAGAACTGCAGGAAGCCAGGGAACAGATGGCCATGGCCCTCGCCGATGCCAAGGTAAAGCTCATGAAGGCGAAAGCCGCCAGCGAGGAAAGCTGGAAGCAGGACGCCAAGCCAGCGCTCGAAGACGCCCTGCAGAAGATCAAGAAACTCTATGAGGATACTTCAGCCAGGTTCGGCGGCAAGTAGGCTGGGTCACAAAGGCTGTATTTCGGCATCAAAGATGCGGCCGGCGGCAGATATATTACGATATGCCGATCGATTGCATGCAGGGAGCTCTCCCTTTGGGACGAGCTCCTTCTCTTCGATCCCAGGTCAGATCGCCTCGATCGTCGACGGCGGCTTGGCGGCGATGTTGTAGGTCACGCTCACCACACCCGGCACCTCGCGCGTGATCTCCTCACCGAGCGCCTCGAGGGTATCGAAGGAGAGCCGCGTCGGGGTCGCAGTCCGCGCATCGACGCTGTCCCAGCAGCGGACCTCGATCTGCATGCCGAATTCCCGCCTGCCGCCCCGCATGCCGGTCACCCGGTCCTCGTGCAGGATCGCCAGGTACTGGAAAGCTTTCGATTCCCCCAGTAGGCGTTCCACGATCACCGTGGCTTTGCGAACCGTCTCTATCCGCTCCGGGGTCACCGCCCCGATCACTCGGGCTGCGAGCGCGGGGCCCGGGAAGGGGATGCGGTCGAAGAGTTCGCCGGGGAGACCGAGCGCCTTGCCCACCTTCCGCACGCCGTCCTTGCGGAGCTGGATCAGCGGCTCGATGATGTTGTAGCCGAAGACTTCTTTCGGATCGATGCCGAGCTGCTCGAATACGTTGTGCTGGCGCTTGATGCCGGCGACCGTCTCGTCGACGTCGGTCAGTATCGTTCCCTGCAGCAGATGCTTCGCGCCGCTCTCCTTGACGAGGCGGCCGAACACATGCTTGTAGAAAGTCTGCGTGATCGCCTCGCGCTTCTCCTCGGGATCCGTGACGCCGCTCAGGGCGGCGAAGAACTCGTCCCGCGCGTCGATCAGCTCCACCGTCACGCCGAGGTCGCGGAACAGCGCCACGACGTGCTCCGGCTCCCCCTCGCGCATGAGACCGTTCTCGATGATGACCGTCCGCAGACGGTCGCCGAGGGCACGGTGCCCCAGCATGGTGACGACCGAGGAATCGACGCCTCCCGAGAGCGCGTTGATCGCCGTGTTGTCGCCGACGGCCTCCCTGATCTCCTCTACCTTCTCATCGATGAACAGTGTCGCGTCGAGATCGCGAGCGGACATCCCGGTGGTCATTCCAAAGCCTCCTCGAACAGAGATCGTGTTTCGGGAAACAACCCGGGATCGAGTATACACGCCCCGGGCGGGCGGAAGAAGGAATGATTGCGTTTCGTGGAGGGGGACCCGGCGGACAGTTCCCGGCGAGCCGATCGACGGCGGTGCATGCCGGGACACGGCGCGGCTCGCGAAAAACCCGCCCGGTCGGCCGGGCGGGTCGGATCGTCATGACTGGTGGGAGCTACAGGATTTGAACCTGTGACTTCTACCGTGTGAAGGTAGCACTCTGACCACTGAGTTAAGCTCCCACTCCGTGGCAGGCATCTATAATAATCGGCCCCGCGGCGCCATGCAAGGGTTTCGTGGCACCGAAGACGCCGCGCCGCTCACTCCTCCCCCGCCTCGTATTCCCGGAGAGCGACCCGCGCGGCGACGAGGTCGCCGCGGCGGACGTAAATCCGCACCTCGCCCATCCCGTCGACGGTGAAGGGAAGCGCGCCGCCGGCCATCTGGTCCTTGACGAGCGTCTCTATCCCCTCGCTCTCGAGAACACCGGTGATGATCTTAGCGAACTCGGCACCCTGCGCGGAGGTCAGCTCGACGAGTTCCTCGTTCCGTTCCGTCATATTTTCACCTCGTTCCGGAGACCGATCCTTGATTATAATACCCCACCAGGGCTGCGCGGGAAAGCGAAAGGATGATTTGGTGAATCTCGGCGCGCACATGTCGACGGCAGGCGGCGTCCACCTCGCCCTCGAGCGGGGACGCTCGATCGGGTGCAACGCCGTCCAGCTCTTCGTCAAGAGCAACACGCAGTGGTCGGCGCGCCCCCTCGAGGACGGCGAGATCGCCGCCTTCCGCGCGCTGCGCCGCACCTTCCGCGCCGGCCACGTCATCGCCCACACGAGCTATCTCATCAACATCGCCTCGCCCGTTTCCGCGCTCCTCGAGAAGTCGCGCGAGAGCCTCGCGCTCGAGATCGAGCGGTGCGCGGCGCTCGGGATTCCATCGCTCGTCCTCCATCCCGGCAGCCACCGCGGCGAGGGGCTCGGGGAAGGGATCGAGCGCGCGGCGGAAAGCCTGAACGCCGTCTTCGCCGCCACGCCGAAGGCGAAGGTCGCCGTGCTCCTCGAGAACACGGCCGGGGCGGGCCACACGATCGGGAGCCGCTTCGCCGATATCGCCGCCATCATCCGCGGCGTGCGCCGGAAGAGCCGCGTCGGCGTCCTCTACGACACATGCCACGGCTTCGCCGCCGGCTACGACATCCGAACGACCCGCGCGTACGACCGCACCTTCGCCGAATTCGACGCCCTGATCGGACTCGATTGGCTGAAGGCCTTCCATCTCAACGATTCCCTGCGCGGGCTCGGCGAGCACCTCGACCGGCACGTGCACATCGGCGCGGGCGAGATCGGCCTCGCCGGTTTCCGGCGCCTCGTCAACGACCCGCGCTTCTTCGACCGCCCGATGATCCTCGAGACCCCGAAGGGGGAGGACATGGCAGAGGATGTCGAGAACCTCGCCCGGTTGCGGGGCCTGCGACGGGGCGAGGCCCGGCACATGAATCCGCCCGGCTGATCGCCGCGCCCGGGCGGGGCGGCCGGCCCCGGGACCGCGCCGTACGCCGCCGTCGCGGGGCGCCCGCGCCGCGACCCGCGGAAAAATCGTTGCGCCGCCTCCCTCGCTGCGGGATAATGTCCTTCCCGGGAACATCCTCGCTCTTTCGGGGTTTTCCGTCTACAGGCGACGATCACGACCAGGAGGAACACATGCACGACGTCATCATCATCGGATCGGGACCGGCCGGCCTGACCGCGGCGATCTACACGGCCCGCGCGGGGCTCGACACCGTCGTCGTCGAGGGGATGTCGGCCGGCGGCCAGCTCACGATCACCTCCGAGGTGGAGAACTTCCCCGGCTTCCCCGACGGCATCCAGGGCCCCGAGCTGATGCAGCGGATGAGGCGGCAGGCCGAGAAGTTCGGCGCGGCCATCACGGCGGGCGAGGTCACCGCCGTCTCCTTCACGGCTGAGACGCGATCGGTGACGATCGGGAGCGAAACGATCGAGGCGAAGGCGGTCATCATCGCCACCGGCTCCTCCTCGCGCTGGCTCGGCCTCGAATCGGAGACGGCCCTGCGCGGCCGCGGGGTTTCCGGCTGCGCCACCTGCGACGGATTCTTCTTCACCGGCAAGGAGATCGCCGTGATCGGGGGCGGGGACGCCGCGATCGAGGAAGCGACATTCCTCACCCGCTTCGCGAGCAAGGTGACCGTCATCCATCGCCGCGACGAGCTCAGGGCCTCGAAGGCGATGCAGGACAAGGTCTTCGCCATGGAGAAGATCGTCTTCGAGTGGGACTCGGTCGTCGAGGACATCCTCGGCGTCGACGAGGGGAAGGTCACGGGGATCCTCCTCAGGAACGTCAAGACCGGCGAGACGAAGACGCTCGCCGTGGAGGGGGTCTTCGTCGCCATCGGCCACGAGCCGGCGACCGCCGCCTTCGCCGGGGCGCTCGATCTCGACGAGAAGGGCTACGTCGTCGTCACGAACGGCACGCGCACGTCCGCTCCCGGCGTCTTCGCCGCCGGCGACGTGAAGGACACGCGGTACAAGCAGGCCATCTCGGCCGCCGGCAGCGGCTGCATGGCCGCCATCGACGCCTTCAAGTTCATCGAGGGCGAACAGGCCTCGGTCGGCTGGTGACCGCAAAGGAGACGGGATGACGGGGATGAACCGCTTCGAGGGAAAACGGGCGCTCGTCACGGGGGGCTCGCGGGGAATCGGCCGGGCGATCTCGCTGCGGCTCGCCGCCGAGGGCGCCGACGTCGCGATCAACTTCGTCAAGGACGAGACGGCCGCGGCGGAGACGGCCGCCGAGGTGGAGAAGCTCGGCCGCCGCGCCGTGACGATCAGGGCGGACGTCTCCGAGCCGAAGGAGGTCAAGCGCCTCTTCGCGGAAACGAACGACGCGCTCGGCGGGCTCGATCTCTTCGTCTCCAACGCCGTCTCGGGCGTTGTCGGCCCGGCGACGAGGATCGGGCGGTTCGGCTTCGACCGGGCGATGAACACCAACGCGCGGGCCTTCATGCTCTGCGCGCAGCAGGCCGCGAAGCTCTTCGGCGCGAAGGGCGGACGGATCGTCGCCGTCACCTCGATCGGCAGCGTCCGGGTGCTTCCCGGCTACGCGGCCGTCGGGGCGAGCAAGGCGGCGCTCGAGGCGATCGTCCGGTACTTCGCCAGCGAACTGGCTCCGTCGGGAATCGCGGTGAACGCCGTCTCGGGCGGACCGGTCGACACGGCCTCCCTCGACTTCTTCCCCGACAGGGAGGCCCTCGTCGCCGAATGGACGCGGCGCACCCCGGCGGGCCGCATCGCGCGCCCCGAGGAGATCGCCGCCGTCGCCCTCTTCCTTCTCTCAGAGGACGCCGGATGGATCACCGGGCAGACGGTCGTCGCCGACGGCGGGCTGACACTGTGACCGCGGCGCCTTGACACGGCCGTGAGCGCGGCGTATCGTATGACCTGTAACGATTATCATCTGAACGAGGGGGCGCAAGACGGCCGCCCCGCTGTTTCCGACGACGAAAGGTGCATGCGATGAATCGCGAACGCGACCTGACGACACTCGAGCTGATCAGCATCGGGATCAAGGCCGAGAGCTCGGCGGTGGAACTGTACGAGCGCATGAAGGGGATGTGTTTCTCGGCGAAGGACGTCTGCGCCAAGTTCGATTTCCTCATCGGACAGGAACAGATGCACGAGCGGATCCTCCGCGCGGCCTTCGAGAAGAAGTTCCCCGGGCAGGAGATCATGCTCCCGCCGAAGAACCTCGTGCCGATGATCAGCGGCGAGATCCCCGAGGAAGCCAGCCTCAAGGAACTCTTCGCCGAGGCGATGAAGGCCGAGGAGATCGCCGAGAAATTCTACAACGACCTCGCCGACAAGACCCGCGACGGCAGCGCCAAGAGCCTGCTCCACTACCTCGCCAGCATGGAGCGGAGCCACTACGGGCTCCTGAAGGTCGAGTACGACGCGATGGAGGCGGGCGCCTACATGGACTCCGAGGACGCCCTCGAGGGCCAGCACCTGATGAACCTCGGGCCCTAGGCCCGGCAGGCCGGCACGGACACGAAGCGGGCCGTTCCCAGGGGGAACGGCCCGTTTCCTTTTCCAATTCCCGCCGCGGCTTGCCGCGCCATGCAGGCGCGGCGCACGGTCACTTCGTGTGGAAATCGATCATCCGCTCGATCGCCCGCCGGCAGACGGGGCAGAAGGGCGTGAGACCCTTCGAGAACATCCGGCAGTCGAGACAGGGCCGGTAGAGCCCCTTCGCGGAGTACCCCGCTCCCTCGAAGGCGCCCACGACGCCGACGAGCGTGGAATCCGCCGGCGTGGGGATCGCCGCGCCCGGCGTCGCGAGATCGCGCCACTTGAGCTGCCCGGGATCGAGCAGCGCCGTGATGTTGGGCTCCCACGGCTCGACGCCGCGCGGATACATCTCGTTGTAGGTGACCTGCGAGGAATAGTACTCGTCGGCGAGCCCCGCGAAGGCGTGTCCGAACTCGTGGACGAAGACGTACACGTCCCACTCGTTGTCCGAGATGCAGTTGGAGTAGAGGCGGAAGATACCCCCTCCCCCGTACTTCTCCTCGTTCGCGAGGAGCATGACGAGATCGTAGGGAGCGGCGGCGGCGATGTCGCGGATCGTCCGGTTGTGCGTCGAGATCATGTAGCGGTCGATCCCGAGGGAATTGAAGGAGAGCCCGAGGATGTTGCTCACGTACTTCCCCGCGCGCGGATCGTCGACCCCGCTGTCCTCCGAGACGCACTCGACGTACCGGACGTTGAAATCCTTGCGGCGGCTCCTGAAGGGCTCGGTGTCGAAAAAGGCGCCCACGAAACGCTCGACGTCGCCCCGGAGCTTGTGCAGCTGGTCGCGCCGGTACCCATCGCCGAGGATGAGCAGGTCGACGCGGCTCCCCGGGGGGCCGGTCTCCTGGACGGTACGCACCTTGAAATCGCGGAACCGCCGGTCGTTCCTGATCGAGACGTCCGACGGGTCGACGACGATATCCCAGACAGTGCGAAAGACGTTTTCCCGGTCGCGCCGGTCGATGCGCACCTGGATGCGACCCTTCGGGAAGGGGACGATCACCGACTCGTGGAAGGTCCGGGTGAAGCCCGCGTCCGCCTCGTCGGTGGTCACCCACTCGCCGAAGACCGTGCAGTAGCCCCGCGAGAAGATCTGCCGGTTCGTTTCGACGTCGAGAACCCGGACGAGATAGCCGCCGAGGTTCATCGTGTCGACGAGGGCGCGGGGATTCCCCGCCCAGACCGCCTCGCGCACGAGTTCGTCGAGCGAGAAGATCTCGGTGTCGGCCGTGCCGGTGTGGTAGAAGTCGATCCGGAGCGCCTCGCCGGTGAAGAACCGGTCGTAGCCGGAGCCGGCGGCGGCCGGAACGGCGAAGGTCAGCATGAGTGCGGCCAAGAGCAGGCGGCGCATCTGTTCTCCTCTCGTGGGACGGTGTCCGTGTGCGTTCATCGCAATATAACCGTTCCTGCCGGACCGGGGCAACGGCTCCGGTCAACGCGAGCGCGTCACGCCGACGCGGCCGCAGAAGGCGGCGAGCCCGCAGATCGAGCAGCGCGGCGAAACCGGCGCGCAGACGGCCTTGCCGAACATCACGAGCAGGTCGTTGATCTCGATCCAGTGCCGCCGGGGAAGCGCCCGCCTGAGCGCGTACTCCGTCTCGGCCGGGTTCCTCGTGCGCACCGCCCCGAGACGGTTCGAGACCCGGTGGACGTGCGTGTCCACGCAGATTCCGGGCAGCTTGAATCCCTGCGTGAGGACGAGGTTGGCCGTCTTGCGTCCCACGCCGGGGAGACGGACGAGTTCCTCGATCGTGCGCGGCACATCGCCGCCGTACTCGTCGACGAGCATCCGGGCGAGGGCGCGGATCGCGCGGGCCTTCGTGCGGTAGAACCCGGCGGGGTAGATCAGCTGCCCGATCCTCGACTCGGGCAGCGCGGCGAGGGAGACGGGATCGGCCGCCTCGGCGAAGAGCCGTTCGCTCGCCGCGCCGGTCACCTCGTCCTTCGTGCGGGCGCTGATCACCGTGCCGACGAGCACGCGGAAGGGCGAGCGGGACCGCTTGGCGATCTTCGTCACCGACGGATCCTCGTGGCCCCGGACCGCCTCGCGCACGATAGGCACGGCGCGGGACAGGAGGGCGCGCGCGCGCTTCTCGCCCTCGGGAAACCACTCGTTGTTCACGGGATAGTTCGTCATGACGCGGTCCTCCGCTCGCGCGGAGGCGGCGTCCTCCGGCGACGAAGGGCTACGGTAGCACACGCGGCCCAGCCGAACAAGCTTTCCCTTGACAGGGCGGCAAAGCGCTTCCTATTCTTCTCCGTCCGCGGCGACCGGCCGGTTGCCGCGGCATCGACCCGGAATCACACAATCCCCGATAACTACACGGGAACCGGCGGGCAGACCGGAGAGAGAGGAGTTTTCATGGACTGGACGTTCACCGACGAGCAGGAGATGCTCCGTGAGATGGTCCGCAAGTTCGTCGACAACGAACTCAAGCCGCGCGCGGAGGAGATCGACCGCGAGAAGCGCATCCCCCGGGAACTGATCGACAAGATGGCCGAACTCGGCTTTCTCGGCATCTCCTTCCCGCCCGAGTACGGCGGCGCGGGGATGGGCGAGATGGGCTACTGCATCATGCAGGAGGAGATCGGCCGCGGCTGCGCGTCGACGGCCACGTTCATCGGCGCCCACCAATCGATCGGCGCCTCGGGCATCTACATGTTCGGCACCGAGGAGCAGAAGCAGAAGTACCTCGTTCCCCTCGCCGAGGGCCGGAAGATCGCGGCGTACGCGCTGACCGAGCCGAACGCCGGGTCCGACGCGTTCAACTCGGAAACGACCGCCGAGGAGAAGGAGGATCACTGGCTGCTCAACGGCCGGAAGATCTTCATCACGAACGGCTCCTTCGCCGACGTCATCTCGCTCTTCGCCAAGGTCAAGGGTGGGCCGGCCGACGGCAAGTCGACCGCCTTCATCGTCGAGAAGGAATTCGACGGTTTCAGCGTCGGCAAGATCGAGGACAAGATGGGCATCCGCGGCTCGGAGACGGCCGAGCTGATCCTCGAGGACGTCAAGGTGCCCAAGGAGAACGTCCTCGGCCGCATCGGTCGCGGGGTCATGGTCGGCATGAAGGTTCTCATGACGGGGCGCCTCGGTCTCGGAGCGGCCGCCCTCGGATCGGCCAAGGAAGCCCTCAGGCTCTCCTCGGAATACGCCAAGGAGCGGAAGCAGTTCGGGAAGAAGATATCCCAGAACCAGGCCATCCAGTGGATGCTGGCCGACATGGCCACCGAGATCTACAACATGGAGTCGATCCTCTACCGCACCGCCTGGCTCTACGACCAGGGCAAGAACGTCACGAAGGAATCCTCCATCGTGAAGCTCTACTGTTCGGAAGCCCTCGACCGGATCGTCGACAGGGCCATGCAGATCTACGGCGGCTACGGCTTCATCAACGACTTCCCCATCGAGCGGATGTACCGCGATTCGCGGATCAACCGGATCTTCGAGGGGACGAACGAGATCCAGCGCATGATCCTCGCGCGCGACGTCCTGCACGACCGCAACCTGTAGCGGCGGCCGGCATCGTTCTCTCGCATCGCACGGGCGGGGCCGCGATCGGCCCCGCCCGTTCCTCGTTCGCTGGGCGTCCCGCGGCGGGGTTCTTCCTCGAGCGTCCCGCGGCGCGACTCGTTCCCCGTTTCTTTTCCGGCGGCGCTCACGTTCCGGGCGCGAGAGACATCCGGTACTGTACCGCCTCGCCGACATGCCGGGCCCCGATCAATTCGGCCTCGTCGAGGTCGGCGATGGTGCGCGCCACCCGGAGGATGTGGGCCACGCTCCTCGCCGACAGGGACAGATGGCGGGACGCCTCCTCGACGAGCCGCGATGCCGCGGGCTCCATCGCGCAGGTTTGCGCGAGCGCCGCCGCCGGGATGTCGGCGTTCCGCCGCGTTCTTTCCGCGTCCCGGAACCGACGCTTCTGCCGCTCGTATGCCGAAAGAACGAGAGCGGCCATACGTGCCGAGCCAACACCCGGTCTCGCGCCGGCCAACCGCATGTCGACGGCCCGCACCCGGACGTGGATCGCGATCCGGTCGAGCAGCGGACCGGATATGCGGGAGCGGTACCGCTTCGCCTGGAGCGGCGTGCACGTGCAGGGCCGGCGCCCGTCGCCGTCGTACCCGCACGGACAGGGATTCATCGCGGCCACGAGCTGGAACCTCGCCGGGTAGGTGCAGACAGCCCGTGCGCGGGAGATCGTGATCCGCCCCTCCTCGAGAGGCTGGCGGAGCGTCTCGAGCACGTTCCGCCGGAACTCGGTCAGCTCGTCGAGAAAGAGAACGCCGTTGTGCGCGAGCGTGATCTCCCCCGGCGAGGCGAGCCGGCCGCCGCCGACGAGCCCGGCGTCGCTGGCCGAGTGGTGCGGCGCCCGGAAGGGCCGACGACGGGGGAGTTCCCTGAGCCTGCCGCCGGCGGTCACGCTCCTGATCTTCGCGTTCTCGAGCGCCTCGCTCTTTTCGAGCGCCGGCAGGATGGACGGGATCCGCCGGGCGAGCATCGTCTTGCCGGCGCCGGGCGGACCGACCATCAGCAGGTGATGCCCACCCGCTGCCGCGACGAGAACGGCCCGTGTCGCCGCCTCCTGCCCGCGCACCTGCGAGAAATCGAGCCCGTCGTCGGTCTCGTCGGCGGAGGGCGCCGGGTCGACGCTCCGCGGCCGGAGACGCCCCTCGATGACGCCGATCGCCTCGCGGAGATCGCGGCACGCGGCGATCTCCACGCCGCCGACCGCCGCGGCCTCCGCCGCGTTCCCCTCGGGAATGACCAGCCTGTCGCATCCATCGTCGCGGGCGAAGCAGGCGACCGGCAGCGCCCCGCGCACGGGCGCGAGAGTCCCGTCCAGGGCGAGTTCCCCGAGAACGAGCGTTCCGGCGGGAACGGACCGCGACACCTGGCCGCCCGCCGCGAGTATGCCGACGGCGATCGGCAGATCGAAGGCCGCCCCCTCCTTGCGTACGTCCGCCGGCGCGAGGTTGACCGTGATCTTTTTGAGCGGGAATTCGAAACCGCTGTTGCGTATCGCGGCGGCAACGCGTTCGCGGCTTTCGCGCACGGCGGCGTTAGGCAGCCCGACGATCGTGAACGCGGGAAGCCCGCGCGCGAGATCGACCTCGACGCGGACGGCGTACCCGTCGATCCCGACGACGGCGCCAGAACGGATCCCGGCGATCATCGCCTCCTCCCTTCATCCCCCCGTCACCGGAACGCGGACGGGCGCCGGGGAACGCGCCCCCCGACGCCCGTCTCGCATATCCGCCATTCTTCCCGCGCCGGCGTCTACCGGCCGGGCCGTTTCCTTCCCTGCCGCCTCGTCAGCACGGCCGTCGCCACGATCGGCAGGGCGATCGTCGCGTCGCACAGAACGTTCACCATGCGCGCGTCGACGGCGATCTTGCCCCAGGAGATCGCCTCCTCGAAGGTGCAGCCGCTGAGCCCTCCCCACTGCGGCGCGTCGACGACGAACTGGATCGCGTACTTGTGACCCTCGACGTCGATACCCTGGACGATGTTGGTGACCTCGGTCTGCTGGATGAAGTTCTTTGGTGTGCCTCCGCCGACATAGATCACCATCGACGTCTTGCGGGCCGCGATATCCGCCGTCTCTCGCACATCCTCGATCACGTCGAAGAGGACCGGCTTGCGATCCTTCTCCGCGAGACCGATGCCGATCGAGGAGTCGCCGATCGCCGGGCAGTAGATCGGCTTGCCGAGCCGGGCCGCCGTCGACAGGATCCCTTCCTCGCCCGTCGATCGCCTCCCCGCCTCCTCGCCGAGCAGATGCAGGAACTCGCGGGTCGTGTAGGGACGGTCCTCGAGCGACTCGTGCGCCCACGCGCCGATGATCTTGTCGACGTTGAAGAAGAGATCCTCGTCGGCGTACGTGTCGTAGACGCGGTCGATCCGCTCGTCGCGCAGCTGGCAGTCGTCGACAACCGGGGAACCGATGTAGTGCGCGTGGCCGACCGTCTCGAAGAAATCGTGGTAGAGGTTCGCGCCGGTCGAGACGATGACGTCGACGAGATCCTCCTCGAGGAGCGTCGTGACGACCTTGCGCATGCCGGCGGGCACCATCGCGCCTGCCAGGCCGAGCCAGACGGTGACGTCGTCATCGAGACCCTCCGTCCAGACCCTCGCGGCGCGCGCGAGCTGCCGCCCCTGGAAACTGCACCCCTCGAGGCGTTCGAGCAGTTCGCTGCAGCTCATGCCCGGCTCGGGCACGAGCGGCCGCGTGGGCGTGTGCAGCAGTTTCTTATGCATCCGTCCCCTCCTTCCGTAGATATCTGGAGATCGCTTCGTAGACCGTCCGGGCGGCGGCGAAGTTCGACGCCTCGTCGTGCGGATCGGGGCACAGCTCGACCGCGTCCATCGCGACGACCGTCTTCTCAGCGAAAACGAGATCCAGGACGGAGAGGACCTCCCGCCAGTTGAGTCCGCCGGGTTCGGGCGTGCCGAGCGCGCGGACGACCGACGGATCGAACGCGTCGAAATCGAACGAGAGGTAGATCCTCTCCGGCAGGCGACGGATCGCGTCCGCCGCCTCCCCGCACCACCGGGGAAACACCTCGACGTCTTTCGACGCCGCGATGAAGTCGTGCTCCCCTCGCGAACAGCTCCGCACGCCGATCTCGACGATGGGTCCGAAGGGAAGCGTGTTGCGCGCGGCGCAGGCGTGGCTGTGAGGATCGCCCTCGTAGGATTCCCGCATGTCGGCGTGGGCGTCGAGCCAGACGAACCCCGCGTCCCCGATTCCCAGGCCCTCGACGATCCACGGCGTGATCGAGTGCTCGCCCCCGAGGAAGACGGGAAAGGATTCCAGGAGCGCGCTCCGCTCGCGATCGAGGAATGCGCGAAGCGCCTCGCGGGAGTCGGGACGCTCGCCGGAGGTGACGATCCCCGCGTTCTCGAGGTCGACGCCGAGACCGGCGTTGAAGAGCTCGATCTGCATCGAGGCCTCGAGGATCGCTGCCGGCGCGCCGGCCGTCCCCTGGATGTACGAGGTGCTCCGTTCGATCGGCACCGGGACGACGACGACCCGGTCGCGCGAAGCGGACGCTTCCTCGCCGAGGAAATCGTATCGCCTGATCATAGGTTATATTTCGTAACTGCAGAAGACGGCGACCGCGATCACCGTCGTCCAGACGTTCGCCTGGCCGAGAGCGGTCTGCGTACTGTTCCGGGAGCGGACGATCCTGCCGCCGATCTTGTACTCCTGCTTCCGTTCGTCCCACGCCCGGTCGAGATCGATCTCGATGCCGAGAGTCGACGCGAGCATCGTGGCGGCGAGGTCCTCGGCGTGATCGCCGAGGGGCTTCTGCCTGATGCCGAAATCGTGATGCTCCGAGATGTACCCGTACCGGGCTCGATTCTTCGGAACGGCGACACCGATCGAGGCGCCGATGAGCCGCCGCGGCTCGTTCGTCTCGTTGGTGCTGAGCACGCAGTGCGTGATCGCGCCCGCGTCGAGCATGGCGATGCCGCGCTCGCGCGAAACGAGTTTGCATTGCGGCGGAAAGATGCTCGAGACGCGAACGAGGTTGAGTTGCGCGATTCCCGCGTTCCGCAGGGCGAGCTCGAAGCTGGTGAGCTTGTGCCGGTGACGACCGACACCGCGAGTCAGGAAGACCTTGCTTGGCACGTTCCCGTCCATCCGTTCCCTCTCCATTCCAGAGCCGTGGTACCCGACGTCCCTCGAGCCCGCCCGGGGCGGGATCTCGCTGACCCGATTATCCGCAGCCCGGCCATGAAAAGTCAACACACAAAAACGGGAAGGGGCCATCCCCTTCCCGTGGAATCGTCGGAAGATTCGATATGTCGACAGGTGAGCGGACTACTTCCGCTTCGCCTTGGTCTTGACCTTCTTCTTGGTCTTGGCCTTCGCCTTGGTCTTGACCTTCTTCTTGGCCTTCGCCTTGGTCTTGGCCTTCGCCTTGACCTTCTTCTTCGCCTTGGCCTTGACCTTCTTCTTGGCCTTCGCCTTGACCTTCTTCTTCGCCTTGGCCTTCACCTTCTTCTTGGCCTTCGCCTTGACCGTGCGTTTGGTCTTGGCCTTGACCTTCCGCTTGGCTTTCGCCTTGGTCTTGGCTTTGACCTTGCGCTTGGCCTTCGCCTTGGTCTTGGCCTTGACCTTCCGTTTCGTCTTGGCCTTAGCCTTTACTGCCATCGTGCCCACCCCTTTGAAAAGGTTGAAAGCCGACGAGGCGTTTCCGCTCCCCGCCCGATGTCGTCCCCCGGTCGATGTCATGCAGCGGTGAAAGCGCACTATTGAAATTCACAGCATGGTATGCACTTGCAAAAAATCGTGTCAAGAATATTTTATCGTTTCGATGCACATTGATGCACACTTTCTTCGACGCGTTCTTCGGCGGTCGCCGGTTCGTTGACACGCGACGGCCGCATTGCTATCATCGATCACGCACCGACCGGCCCGCGCCTGCCGTGATCGCGCGGGAACGGGCGCGTTGGAAACGCTGCCCCGCATTGCATTCATCCGCAGAACGGAGACGGAAGGACGATGAAAAAGCACACCGCGTACTTCACTCCCGACGAGACGGTGCTTTCCTATTATCTGACGCGCCGCATGCGGGACGTCTTCTCGGAAGGCGACCGCGTCATCGTCAAGCTGCACATGGGAGAACCGGGAAACAGGCATCACATCGCGTCCGGGTTCGCCGCGCGCGTCGTCGCCGCGCTGACCGGCGCGGGATGCGAAGCGGTCGTCTTCGACACGCCCGTCGTCTACCGGAGTCCGCGGAGCGAGACCGCAAGCTATCTCGCCGCCGCGGCGGAACACGGCTTCACGCGCGAGGCGATCGGCGCGCCGATCGTCGTGTCCGACCGGAGCGAAGCGGTCGACGGAACGCACATGACCTACGAGCTCGCGCTCGATCCGATCGAGGCCGACGGCGTTCTGCTGCTCACGCACGTGAAGGGACACATGTGCTGCGGCATGGGCGGCGCGATAAAGAACGTCGGGATGGGCTGCATGTCGAAGAAAACGAAGGGCGCGATCCACGCGGGAGCCGAGCCGTCCTACACCGGCGGCTGCACGTCGTGCGGAACGTGCGTGGAGAACTGCCCCACCGGCAACATACGTCTCGTCGACGGGGAGCCGCGATTCGACGTCACATGGTGCCCCGGCTGCAGCAACTGCGTCAATGTCTGCCCGGCCGCCTGCATCGAGGCGAAGACCGCCGAGTTCAACACGCTTCTCGCCGAGGCGGCCGTACTCGCCCACCGGCGCTACCGGAAGACCTTCGCGCTGAACGTCATCCGGGGCATCACGAAACTCTGCGATTGCGTCGCCGACGCCGGCCCCCTCCTCGCCGACGACGTCGGGTACGTGTGCGCGGACGACATGCTCACCGCCGACGTCGCCTCTCTCGCGTTGATACGGGAACACACCGGACGAAACGACCTCTTCCTCGAACACAACCTGATCTCGCCGTGGCGGCACGTCGAGGCCGCGGCGCGGATGATGGGCAGGACGACCGATGTCGATGTCGAGACGATCGACTGATCGCGCATGGCTCTCCCTCTCCCTCGCCGCCGTTTTCGCCGCGGCGATGCTGCTGACGGCGACCGCCGCGAGCGCGAGAACGGTGGTGCTCTCCGGCCTTCCCCGTCGTATCGAGGTGCCGGACACGTGCGCGTCGTGCGCCGTCGAGATCGCGCTCGACAACCGGCTGCTCTTCGCGGGCGACGCGGCCGACCTTCCCGCCGGCGGATTCGAGACGGCGATCCCGGCGGGTCGCCACGTCGTCACCGTCACCGCGGGACGGTGGATCGGGCGCACCGAGTTCCTCGCCATTCCCGGCGTTCTCTCCCTTCTTCCCCCCGTCGTCGCGATCCTCTTCGCCCTCATCTTCCGCCAGGTCGTCGTCGCCCTGCTCGTCGGCATCTGGCTCGGCTCCTTCCTCGTGACGGGATTCAGTCCGGTCGCATCGATCCTCCGCATCGCCGACCACTACGTCATAGGCACGCTCGCCCGCCAGGGGAGCGACCACGCCTCGATCGTCGTCTTCACGCTGCTCCTCGGGGGCATGGTCGGCATCACCTCGCGAATGGGGGGGATGAAGGGCATCGTCGACCGCGTCTCGCGCATCGCGACGACACCGCGCCGCGGGCAGCTCGCCGTCTGGCTGATGGGCGTTTTGATCTTCTTCGATGATTACACCAACACGCTGATCGTGGGGAATGCCACCCGCCCCCTCACCGACCGCCTCCGCATCTCCCGCGAGAAGCTCTCCTACATCGTCGATTCGACGGCGGCGCCGATAACCGTCCTGGCCGTCGTGACGAGCTGGATCGGATTCGAGATCTCCCTCATCGCGCAGTCATTCGACTCCCTCGGGATCGACCGCAACCCGCTGGCGACCTTCGTCGCCTCGATCCCCTACAGCTTCTACCCGATCTTCGCGATCCTCTTCGTTCTCTTCGTCATCCTCACCGGCCGCGACTTCTCGCTGATGCTCGCCGCGGAGCGCAGGGCGAGAACGACCGGCAAGGTGTCGAGCGACCACGCCCTGCCCCTCTCCAACATCGACGGGCTGGCCGTCGCGCCCGCGCCGAACGTCCGGCCACGATTCGTCAACGGCATCCTGCCCATCGCCGTCGTCGTTCTCGCGAGCTTCGTCGGGCTCGTCGCGACCGGGCGCGCGTCGCTCGCCGGGGCGGGCGTCGTCGGGGGCGGTTTTCTCGATGCCCTGAAGGAATCCGATTCCTTCCGCGCGCTGCTCTGGGGTTCGTCCGCCGGCTGCATCGTCGCGGCGGTCCTCGCCCTTTCCCAGCGGCTGCTCGATCTCCGCGGCACGATCGAGGCGTGGATGAACGGCATCAAGTCGATGATGACCGCGATCGTGATACTCGTGCTCGCCTGGTGCATCGGCCAGGTCTGTGTCGAGCTGCAGACCGCCGACTACCTGGTGCACCACCTCGCCGGCGTCCTCTCGCCCGGCATCCTGCCGACGATCGTCTTCCTCCTCGCGATGGGGATCTCGTTCTCGACGGGAACCTCCTGGGGAACGATGTCGATCCTCATCCCGATCGTCATCCCCCTCGTCGTGGGCACGACGCGCGCGGCGGGCCTCGACGCGGCGGCCTCCGAGCCGGTGCTGCTCGGATCGATCGCCTCGATCCTCTCCGGGGCGGTCTTCGGCGACCACTGCTCGCCGATATCGGACACGACGATCATGTCGTCGATGGCTTCGGCCGCCGACCACGTCGACCACGTCCGGACGCAGCTCCCCTACGCGCTCGTCGTGGGAGCCGCGGCGCTCCTCCTCGGCTGCGTGCCGACCGCGCTCGGTGTCCATCCCGCCGCCGCGCTCGCCGCCGGATGCGGCGCGCTCCTCCTCGTGCTCCGCTTCGCCGGCACGCCCGTCGATCGCCACCCGGACGGGGCGTATTGACCCCCCGCGCGGCGATGTGCTATCATCGGGCGGTATCCGGACGTGCATGAGAGGGGTACCCGTGTTCCGCGTCGCCTGTATCCTCGTAGCGCTTCTTCTGCCGGCCTCATCGTCCCCCGTGTCGGCGAAGGACGTCCTCGTCCAGTCGGAGAACTTCGAACACTCCCTCAACATCGCCTTCCTGAATTTCGTCACGGTGAACGGATGGCTGCAGGGCCTCGACTACCCGGGGGAATGGCTCACCTATTCGTTCGAGACCGACGAGTACGGCTCGGTCGCCGCCGAGCTCCACTGCATGGGCGAGGAGAACGTCGACTATCACCTCCGCCTCACCTTGACGCCGGTCGATTTCGTCGGCCAGCAGACGATCGACTTCGTCTTCACGGGGCACGGCTGCTCGGGGTGAGGCGCCGACCTCTACGCCGCCGGGAGCGGCGAGCTCAACGTCTACATGCCGGCTTACACGATCCAGATCGCCTTCGTGGAGGGAGGAGCGGGACTCCAGCTCGACTGGCTCACGCTCAGCAACGTCACCGCCGCCGGCGAATCCACCTGGGGCGAAATCAAGTCCTTCTACCGGAAATAGGAAGGGCGGGATCGAACGACCCCGCCCGGAGACCCCGTGACGCGACCGGCCGAGCCGGTTCGCTTTCCGCTAGAACCTCGACACGAGATAGAAACTGAAGAGCGACGTGACCGCATCGAGGAAATCGGGCACGTCCGTCTCGTACTCGATCCGCTGGTACTGCGCCTGCACGCTCGTCATGCGATCGAACCGGTATCTCACGCTCGCCGTCAGCGCGGTCCGCGACTCGTCGTAGCCCGCGCCGGGATCGTCGTTCCACGAGCCTCGGTCGAGCCAGCCGATCCCGCCGCCGAGACCGCTCTCGAGATCGACGTCGGCCGCGGCGCCGAAAAAGGAGACCTCGTCGGGCCAGGACGTGTCCGCGTGGCTCTCCAGGCGTTTCCAGAAGAGGGAGAGCGCGGAGAAACCGCCGGGAAGCACGGCCCTCGCCGAGACGCGCCACCCCTTGCGGTCCTGCTCCCATGAGACCGCGGCGAAGGGGGAATCGAACCCGTCGTCGATCGAGATGTAATCGACGGCCACGTCGAGGCGGCCCGGCAGGTCGACGACGAGCCCGCCGTATCCCCCCGCCCCATCCGTGTCGGCCGTCTCGCCCTCGACGCGGCCGGCGTTGTGCACGGAGACGTCGTTGAGCGCGATCAGTTCGCCGCGCAGACGCGCCCAGGGAAGGATCGGCGCCTCGCCGGTCGCCGTGAGCATCGAGGTTTCCGTCCATTCGAAGGGGACGAAATAGCCGAGACGCGGTCCGTCGAGCGACCGCTCGTCCTCCCAGGTGCCGATGTAGTGCAGCCCGGCACGCCAGTGCCCGCCGGTGCGCGCGTCGAACCGGCGCCAGGCGGCCTCGGCGCCCCAGATCTCCAGCGAGAGGTCGGCCGGCTCGCCGAGCCCCATGCTCGATGCGATCGATCCGGTCTCGATCGCGCGCCGCGGGATCGCGTAGAAGGCGACGCATTCGAATCCGCGTCCGTTCCACGCCAGTCGACCGCCCTCGACGGTGAGATCGGGGCCGAGCTCCTCGAGGCTCTCGAGGAGCAGGACGCCCGCCGCGTTTCCGCAGCCGCATCCCGCGTCGCCGCCCGTGCGCGGATTGTCGTCCCAGTCCCAGCGCATCATCGTGAGCGGCGTCATGTGCATCGTGTAGTACCCGACGCGGAGCGACGCGCCGGCGGCGTGGATATCGGCGAAAGCGCTTCCCCGTTCGTTGTCGAGATACTGCGGGCCCGACCGGAGGACCTCGATACTCTCGTTCCCCGCGCGGACAAGCCCTCCCACGGTGAGGTGGCGCCCGATGGGTTTGATTGCCTCGAGTTCGAAGCGCATGAGCAGGTCGTTCCCCGGGGTGACCGCCTCGCCGTAGGGGCCGACGGCCCGGCTGCCCCGCGAATCGATCGAGAAGAACCGCATGCGCGCGTCGCCGTGCAACGCGATGCCGGCGGTCGTCTCCAGCAGCCCCGGGAGATCGGGCGTCGAGTGGATAGACTTCCCTTCCGCTTCGATCGGTTCCGGCGCCCCGCCCCCGGCGAGCATCCGCTCCATGAGCTCCGCCACGTCTCCCGCCGGATCGACGCGCATCGACAGGATGCTGCCGCCGGCGTCGACGAGGACGACGGCGAAGGCCTCGAGGGGCACGCCGTAGGCCGCCGCCGCCGCGCCGTCCCTGTCGAGGAGCTGCAGGAAGCCGATTTCCTCCGCCTCGACGCGATCGAGGGCGCGCCCCGGCTCGCTCCAGTCGCCGTTGACGCCGACGACGGCGACGCCGGACCCGGCGTAGTCCTCAGCGAAACGCTGGCTCGCCCGGAGCCCCTCGACGCAGCGGGGACAGCCGCTTTCCCAGAAGACGAGGAAGAGCGCATCCCGGCCCTCGAGGAGTTCGTCGAGGCGATGGTATGCACCGCCGCCAAGGAGCGGGAGATCGAACGACGGAGCGTTCCGGGCTTCCGCGCTCGTTCCCGCGAGGAGGATCACGACGGCCAGACACGAGAGCAGACGGCGGCAGGACATCATCTCGGCACCCCTTTTCCCCGGCTTTTCCGCGTTGAACGAAATTCAGCCGTCCATTATATTAGATTCTTTCCTCATGGCCAGGGACTTTTTTACGAATGATCAGGGCTGACCGAATGAACCGCGAGATCATACGGCTCTCCTCGCCGGTGATCGTCGGCATGATCTCGACGACGATCCTGAACATCGTCGACACGGCGATGGTCGGACGCCTCGGCGACGCGCCCCTCGCGGCCGTCGGCCTCGGCTCCTTCATCACGCTCGTCGCGGTCCTCATCTTCGGCTCCCTGCACGTGGGCACGCAGGCGATCGTCTCGCGCCGCCTCGGCGAGGGCCGCACCGGCGAATACGCCCGCATCCTCGCGAACACCTTCTTTCTCGCCTCGATCGTGGGCATCGTCGTCTCCGCGCTCGGCTACCGGTTCTCCGGGGGCATCTTCTCGCTCCTCTCCGATCGTCCGGAGATCGCCGCCGACGGGGTCCCCTACCTGCGCATCCGCATGGCCGGCGTCTTCGCCGTCATCGTGATGTATACCCTTCGGGGGTATGCCTTCGGTCTCGCCCGCGTGCGGATCGACATGATCGTCTCGCTCATCGTGAACGTGCTGAACATCCTCCTCAACTGGTTCCTCATCTTCGGCCACTGGACCTTCCCCCGTCTCGAGACGCGCGGCGCGGCGATCGCGTCGGTGATCAGCACGGCCGCGGGCCTTGTCGTCTACCTTCTCTTCATCGAGTTCCGCATCATCCGCCGCCTCCCGCGGGCCGAGCGCCGCTCGGGGCTCGACGCGCGGATGATGGCGCTCATCATCCGCATCTCCGCGCCGCGTGCCGTCCAGAGCCTCTCCACCGTCGGATTCGTCGTCTTTCTCGGGCTTGTCGGGCGGATCGGCATCGCCGAGCTGGCCATCAGCAACATCATCTTCAAGGCCTTCAACGTCACGTTCATGATCGGGATGGCAATCGGCACGGCGGCCGCCACCCTCGTCGGCAGGAGCCTCGGCGAGAAGGATCCGGACAAGGCCGCGCGCTACGGCTGGCGTTCCGCGCTGCTCGGCGCCTCGCTGATGGGCGCGATCGGCGCCTGCTTCATGTTCTTCCCGAGACAGATCATGGGGGTCTTCACGCGCGAGCCGGCGACGGTCGAGCTGGGAGTCGTGCCGTTCAGGCTGCTCGGCGCGTTCCAGTTCATCGACGGCTTCGGAATCGTCCTCTCCCGCGTCCTCCAGGGAGCGGGAAGCACCATGTACGTGATGATCTCCGAGATCATCTGCGTCTGGGGCATCCTCATCCCCTACTCCAACTTCGCCGTCGCCGCCCTCGGCGGCGGGCTCGTCGCCGCATGGTGGGGCGTCTACCTCTATTTCAGCATCTTCGCGTGCCTCATGGCGTGGAAGTTCCGCGAGGGCGGCTGGCGCCACATCCGCATCTGACCGATCGCCGGCCTCCGAGCCGATCAAGCTTGACATATTATCCTATACGTATATAATTATGCATCATGACGCCGGACACCGACGGGAACGGGGCCGCCTGCGAGATGGTGGCCGAATGTCTCCGGGCGATGGGCGATCCCTCGCGGTTGCGCATCCTTGGCGAGCTCTGCGGCGGGGAACAGAGCGTCACCTCGCTCACCGCCGCGACGGGGCTGAGCCAGGCCAACGTCTCCCGGCATCTCGGCGTCCTCAGGCGAGCGGCCCTCGTCGAGTTCCGAAGGGAAGGCCGGCACGTCTTCTACCGGCTGACGAACGACCTGCCGCGGACGATCTGCGGTCTCGTCTGCTTTTCGCTCGAGCAGCGGACCACCGCGGGCCGGAGCGCGCTCAGGACGTTCAGGAAAGAGTTCCATGAATGACCTCATCGGTATCCTCGGCTTCATCGTCGTCTGGATCGCGATCTCGCGGTTCATCCTTCCCCGTCTCGGCGTGCCCACCTGAATGAGCGACACGTGCGATGTCGGGGACCGACACGAAAAGAAGACGGAAACGGGCGACGAGACGCAAAGCGGGAAAAAGGAGTAGCGATCATGCCGATCTTCGAGTATCGATGCGAGCGGTGCGGCCGCGTCTTCGACGCGCTCGTCCGCCGGGAGGACGAGGAGATCGAATGCCCGGCATGCGGCGGGACGGCGCTCGAGAAGCTCATCAGCGGTTTCTCGAGCTCCTCCTCGTCTTCCGGCGGCTGCGCGCCGTCGGGCGGCGGGTGACGTCCCTTCTGAGGATCGCGGCCGGTCGGCCGCCGGAAACGCGTACGGCCCGGAAGAAGACATCCTTCCGGGCCGTTACCGTATCATGGTAGCCCCTAGGGGAGTCGAACCCCTGATTCATGGCTGAGAACCATGCGTCCTGACCACTAGACTAAGGGGCCATTGAAATCAATGGCTGGAGGGGGAGGATTCGAACCTCCATCGGCTGATCCAGAGTCAGCTGTCCTGCCGTTGGACGACCCTCCAAAGCGTACGCAACAAGGTAAGAAAATCAGGGTCGAAAAGCAACCCCCTTTTTACCGCTCCCTCGCGGCTTCCCGCAGCCGTTCGACCGACTTCTCCTTGCCGATGAGAAGGATCACCTGGAAGATGTCGGGAGAGACCGTCCGGCCGGTGAGCGCCACCCTGCAGGGATGGATCAACTCGCCCGCCTGCAGTTCCATCTCGTCGGCGAGGGAACGCAGGGTCTCCTCGATGCGCTCCAGTTCGAAGTATTGCAGCCCCTCGAGGGCGTCGGCGAGGCGCTCGAGCCGCGCAGGCACCTCGGGACGGAGCAGGTGGGATGCCACCGCGTCCCGATCGCGCGGGAAATCGTCCTTGAAATAGGGACGGAGCATGTCGGGCGCGTCCTTGAGAAGCTTCAGCCGGTTGCCCATCGCCCTGACGAGCAGTGCGAGCCGGCGGAAATCCTCCATCATGAAGGAGTTTCGTCCGTCGCCGCCGCGGTCCGCGAGGGGCTCGGTGCCGGGAACGAGCTTCAGATCGACCTTCCGGGAAAGATCGACCGCGAAATCGGGAGGAAGAATCCCCTCCTCCTCCAGCACGCCGTAGACGAGCATCGTCTTGCCCGGCAGTTCGAGCATCTTGAAGTGCTCCCCGTTTACCCATTCCATCTTGTCGATATCGAACTGGGCGGGGTTCTTCGACACCTTCTTCAGGGAGAACTTCTCGATGAGGGCCTTGCGCGTGAAGAGCTCCCGCTTGCCGTCGAACGACCACCCGAGCAAAGCCAGGTAGTTGACGAGGGCATCGGGCAGGTACCGACGCTCGCGGTACCAGTCGACGGACGTGGCCCCGTGCCGCTTGCTGAGACGCGTGCCGTCGGAGCCGAGTATCATCGGCAGGTGTGCGAACTTCGGTATCGGGTAGCCCAGCGCCCGGTAGAGATGGACCTGGCGGGGCGTGTTGGATATGTGGTCGTCACCGCGGATGACGTGCGTGATCTTCATCTTCGCGTCGTCGACGACCACGGCGAAGTTGTAGGTCGGCCGCCCGTCCGACTTGATGAGGACGAAATCGTCCAGATCGGCGTTCGTGAAGGTCAACTCGCCCCTGACGACGTCGCGGAAACGGATATCCCCCTCGTCGGGCATACGGAAACGGATCACGTGCGGTTCGCCGCCCGCGATTTTCTCCTCGGCCTCTTCGGGCGGGATCAGGCGGCAGCGGCCGTCGTACTTCGGGGGGCGCTTGTCGCGCTGCGCCTCGATCTTCATCTCCTCGAGATCTTCCTGCGTGCAGAAACAGCGGTACGCGAGTCCCTCCTCGACGAGCCGCCTGGCGTCCGTGTGGTAGAGAACGCCGCGCGAGGACTGCACGTACGGACCGTACTCGCCGCCGGCGTCGGGGCCCTCGTCCCAGTCGAGCCCGAGCCAGCGCATGCCGCGCACGATGCCCTCGTAGGACTCTCGCGTCGAGCGCTGCGCGTCGGTGTCCTCGATCCGGAGAATGAAGACGCCACCCATCCTGCGGGCGTAGAGCCAGTTGTAGAGCGCCGTCCGCGCTCCCCCGACATGGAGATGGCCCGTCGGGCTGGGCGCGAAGCGTACGCGGACCGTCGTCTCGTCGCTCATCGAACCGCCGCCTCCTCCCCGTCGTCGCCGCGATCGAGCCGCACGCCGTCGATGACGTCGGCCCACGCCCTCCCGAAGGCCGCCGTGGAGGCGGCGTCGATGTCTTCCTCCTCGCCGAGCAGGCGGGCGAAACGCAGAACGTCCTCCATCGTCCGGGTCTCGAGGAGATTCTCGAGCATGCGATAGGCGGCGAAGAAGGCGATGCGCGTCGCTCCGCGGTCGATCGCCTCGACGAGATCCTTCTCGACGCGTTCGGGATCGGGATCGAGATCGAAGCCTTCCGCGGCGAACTCGGAGGCCTGCGCCTCCAGGATCGTCCGCTCGCCGGCGATGTACGAGGCCACGGCCTCGCGGAGCCAGACCGGGAGTCGGTTGCCGGACAGCCGGATGAGGGCGGCCTGCGCCATCTTCTGCGTGATCCCCACCTCCGCGATCTTGCGCTTGATCATGATCTCGAAGGGCTCGAAGAGGATCGTATCTCCCTGGATCGTGCCGTAGTACCACCACTCGTGGCGCGTGAGGAAGAGGTACTCGTCGAGATCGCGCGCGCCCACGAGAATGATGCGCCCCTCTGCCGGCCGGCCGATCTTCTCGGTGACGGTCTGCCAGGCCGAGCGGGCGATGCCGAAGGTCTTCACCGCGACGAACCGGGAGATCTCCGCCGCGGGGTACTGCATGACGATCTCGCGGTTCGCCATCACGCCGCCCTCGACGGGGTGATAGTCGTCCTGCACGAGCCCGTAGCTCTGTATCGGCGCGAGCAGCGAATCGGGGATACGGAACGCCTCGTCCGAGCCCTGTTTCTCGCCGCCGCACGCCGCCAGCGCCGCCGCGAGGGCCAGCGCGGGAACGACGAACGCCCACCGCCGCCTGATGCCTGTCATCATTTCCTGCCTTTCCGTTCGTTTTCGGGGAAGAGCGAGCGGACCTCCCTGCCGACGGACTCGATCGGCAGACCGCGCTCCAGCAGACGCAGTTCGGCCAGCCGGCGGGCGCCCTCCCGCGATTCCGCCAGCCAGTCGCGGGCGAATTCGCCGCTGTCGATCCGCTCGAAGATCTCCTCCATCCTCCGCGTCGTCTCATCGTCGACGAGATCCTCGCCGAAGCGCAGGCTCCCGTAGGCGGCCGTCCCGCTGATCAGGTCGCGCATACCGGCGATGCCACGCTCGGCGACGAGATCGACGATGATCTTGAGTTCGTGCACGCACTCGAAGTACGCCACTTCCGGGCTGAATCCCCTCCCGGTGAGCACCTCGAAGGCGCGTTTGACGATGGCCGGCACGCCGCCGCACAGCACCGCCTGCTCGCCGAAGAGGTCGCTCACCGCCTCCTCGCGGAAGGTCGTCTCGATACCGCCGACACGCAGGCACCCGAGCCCCGCGGCGATCCCGAGCGCCCGCCCGCGCGCCCGCCCGGACACGTCGTGGGCGACGGCGAAGAGGCACGGAAGCCCGCTCCCGCGCTCGAAGGCGGCGCGCACCTCCCGCCCCTGCCCCTTCGGCGCCACGAGGACGAGGTCGGCGTCGGCCGGTTCGATCTCGCCGAACGCGACGGCGAACCCGTGGGCGAAGCAGAGCGTCGCGCCGCGCCGGATCGCGCCCGCGATCTCCCGGCGCCAGACCTCGCCCTGCACCTCGTCGGGAAGGAGGATCATCAGGACGTCCGCCCCGGACGCCCCGTCGGCGATCGTCACGACGTCGAATCCGTCCTTTGCGGCGCGAACCCATCCGGGACGGCCCGGACGGGCGGCGACAACGACGTCGAGACCGCTGTCACGCAGGTTGAGCGCCTGCGGACGGCCCTGGTTGCCGTACCCCGCCACGACGATCCGTTCGCCGGCGAGAGCCGACAATGTCTCCCCGTGCTCTCTGTGGATCTCCATCGGCGCACCCTTCTCGTCCGAGCCTCCGTATCTATAACAGATGGAGGCGGGTGCAGCAAGTGGTAATCGCCCAACCGATCGGCCGCAAATACCACGCAACGCCCTGCAAAACATACGTTTAACCACAGGGCGGCGTTGGCGGGCCCGCCGCGCGCATGATACGCGTTGCTCGCGCGCCGCTCCCGTCGTACAATGAGAGCGGCTCGTTCAACACACAACCGACCGGTCCGGTTCCGCCCGCCGCCAGGCGGGTCGGAAGGAAAGGAGAGTCCGATGGCCCGATGGCCGATTGCGCTCGCCGTCGCCGTCGCCGTCGCCTGGTTCCCCGCGTCTCCCGCGGCCCAGGTGCTCGGAGGATGCGGCACGCCCGACGCGCTGAAGCCGGTTGACGTGCAGGTGCCGACGGCGCAGGTTGCGCCGGCCGCCGTCTGCATGCGCATGCCGTTGCCGGGAGATCCGGCACCCAATTTCGAATTGCCCGCCGTCGTCGGAAACGAGATCAGGATGATCAAGCTTTCCGACTACGACGGCAAATGGCGGGTGGTCTGTTTCTACCCGGCGGATTTCACCTTCGTCTGACCGACGGAACTGTCTGCGGTCGCAGACGCGTACGACGAGCTGCAGCAGCTCGGGGTCGAAGTCGTTTCGATCAGCACCGATACCCATTTCAGCCACTGGATGTTCAAGAAGACCTCGCCGACGGTGAGGAACGTACGTTACGCGATGGCCGCCGATCCGACCGGACGGGTTTCGACGGCCTACGGCGTCTACAATCCCGAGAAGGGGATGAACCATCGCGGCCGGTTCATCATCGATCCCAAGGGACGGGTGAAAGCCGTCGAGGTTCTCACCGACCCGGTCGGCCGTAACGTCGCCGAACTCATCCGCCAGATCAAGGCGATGCAGGCCGTCGACGCGAACCCGGGAAAGGCGGCGCCGGCCGGCTGGAAACCGGGAGACCCGCTCATCACGACGAGCCAGGAGGATATCGGCCGGTACTGACCGGCCGCCGGGAACGAGCCCATGCCCGAGGGCGGCGCAACCGCCGCCCTCGGGCCCCGCCTGACCGCAATTTCGCTTGACAGAAAGGCGTTCTCGCATATTCTTATTCGGGTGTGGCGGTGTAGCTCAGTTGGTTAGAGCAGCGGAATCATAATCCGCGTGTCCGGGGTTCGAATCCCTGCACCGCCACCACGGATTCACGAAGCGGCCGCGGGCCGCGCAACCTCCCGTACTCAATGGACTGCACGAAACAGGCACGGACGCTCATCCGGGAAGCCGGTCTTGTCGGCAGGGGCGATCGCGTGCTCGCCGCCGTCTCGGGAGGATCGGACTCCCTCGCCCTTCTCGAGATCCTGGTGGATCTCGCCGGCCCGATGCGTCTCTCGCTCGCCGTCGCCTGCTTTGACCACGGGATCCGACCCGTCGCTCGCGAGCTGCGACTCGTCGAGCGGCGCTGCGACGCCCTCGGCCTCCCCCTCTTCGTCGGCTCCGGGGACGTGCCGGGCCGCGCGGCGCGCTCGAAAAACGGCATCGAGGAGACGGCGCGGCGGCTGCGCTACGCGTTCCTCGACGAGACGGCGACGGCGTGGGAGGCCGACCGCATCGCCCTCGGCCACACACGCGACGACCAGGTGGAGACGATCCTCCACCACATCATCCGCGGGACGGGGGCGCGCGGCCTCGCCGGCATGCCCGCCGCCCGCGGCCGTTACGTGCGCCCGCTCCTCGGCTGCAAACGCGCCGACCTCCGGGAGCTGCTCCGGTCGCGGGGCGTCCGGTGGGCAGCCGACGAGACGAATCACGACAACCGCCTCCTGCGCAACCGGATCCGGAACCTCCTGCTGCCGGGCCTCCGCGCGAAGTACAACCCAGCCATCGACGATGCGCTCCTGAGGCTCGGCGAAAACACCGCCGAGCTCGCCGGGGCGGTCGAGGAGACGGACGATCCGGTCCCTCCCCTCGTCGGCGGCGCCGTTTCGGTTTCGATTTCCCGTCTCGACGGGATCTCCCCCTTCCGGCAATACCTCCTGCTCGACCGGATCCTCCGGGATCGCTTCGGCGTCCTCCGCGACGTCGAGAAGATCCACTTCGACGCGGCGAGACGACTCCTCTCGCCCGGGCTTTCCGGACGGCGGATCCAGCTGCCGCACGGCATCGAGATCGCCCGCGAAGGAGCGTCGCTTATCGTCCGCGAAAGGCCCCTCGCATCGCCAATCTCCCGCCCCGTCTCGATCGTGCCGGGCGAGGGACGCTGGCCGCTGCCCGGATGGGGGCTGGTCATGCGCGTGCAAGGGATCGATTTCGGCGGCGCGTCGGCCGCAGCCGACGATCGCCGGGCCGTCGTCGCCCGTTTGCGCTTCCCCCTGACCGTCCGGCCGCGCCGCCCGGGCGACCGTCTTCGCCCCTTCGGCATGTCCGGCACGCGGCGGCTCGGCCGGATCATGATCGACCGCAAGGTACCCCTCTCCCGGCGGGACACGATCCCCGTCGTCGAGGACCGCGGGGGCATCCTGTGGGTTCCCGGCGTGGTGGCCGCCGAGCGGACGCGGGTGCGGACTGACGCCGCCACGGCGTTCGAGATCCTCATCGAACCCGGCCGCTGACATTTGGGGTAAGACAGCCGTCGGGTTCTGTGCTACAATCCATTGAAACGGGCGACAAGGGACGGAGCGATGGACGATTGCAGAATTCTCATAACGGACCGGGAGATCGAGGCCCGGATCGCCGAACTCGCGCGAAGCGTCTCGGCGGACTACGCCGGCCGCAACCCGCTGATCGTCTCACTGCTCAAGGGCGCGTTCATCTTTCTCGCCGACCTCGTCCGCCAGCTGACGATCCCGCACGAGATCGACTTCATCACCCTGTCGAGCTACCGCCACGGCAGCACCCGGAGCGCGCGCATCGAGATCCTCGACCACATGCGTATCGGCATCCGCGACCGGGACGTCCTGATCATCGAGGACATCGTCGACACCGGGCATACGCTCGTGCGCATCATGGACACCTTCCGCGAGGGCGGCGCGCGGAGCATCCGCGTCTGCACGCTTCTCGACAAGCCCGAGGCGCGGGAAATCGAGGTGCCCGTTCATTACACGGGGTTCACCATCCCCTGCGTCTTCGTCGTCGGCTACGGCCTCGACTTCATGGAACAATACCGCAACTTGAACTATATAGCGGAGTTGAACCATTCGATGGCGTCCCTCGACGATTGCTCGCCCGGCGTCGCCCAGCGGGGCGACGCGCGAACCGTTGCCGTACCGGGTGATCCGGCCCTCCCCGAGCGCGAAACCTGATGGACACGGCCCTCCGATTTATATAGATTGCATATGCACTGCCGACCACCGAAGCACGCGGGAGCGCAATGAAGGACGACGACAGGAAAGACGACGGGCGGAAGAAACCGCCTTCGAAGAAGTGGATGCCCCCGGGCTCGGCGCCCGGACAGCAGGGACCGTCCCGCTCGATGGCCGTCTGGGTGATGGTGATCATCCTCTTCTTCCTCGCCTACATGCTCTTCACCTCCGGGCGCAACCGCGAGTGGCCCGTCTCGTACTCTCAGTTCGTGAACGAGATCGGGAACGGGAACATCGCCTCCGTCAAGATCAAGGGCCTCGAGGTCCGCGGCCGGCTCGTCAGCGAGATCGTCATCCCCGACGGGGGCGAGGGAACGAGCGTCTCCTCCTTCAAGGTGATCCTCCCCGCCGAGGACAAGGATCTGCCAGACAAGATCTGGGAGAAGAATCCCGATGCGCTCGTCGAGGCCGAGTTCCCGGGCTCCAGCGTCTGGGTGAAGGCCCTCGCCACGGCCCTGCCGCTGATCGCGCTGCTCATCCTGTGGGTGATTCTCATGCGCCAGATGCAGGCGGGCGGCAACCGCGCCTTCTCCTTCGGGAAAAGCAAGGCGAAGATGATGGGGGGCAACATGCCGCGCGTCACCTTCGACGACGTGGCCGGCGCCGACGAGGCCAAGGGCGAGCTCGAGGAGATCATCGAGTTCCTCAAGGATCCCAAGAAATTCCAGCGTCTCGGCGGGCGGATACCGAAGGGCGTGCTTCTGCTCGGCCCGCCCGGCACGGGCAAGACGCTCCTCGCGCGCGCCGTCGCGGGGGAGGCGGGCGCACCCTTTTTCAGCATGAGCGGTTCGGACTTCGTCGAGATGTTCGTCGGTGTCGGCGCGAGCCGCGTGCGGGATCTCTTCGAGAAGGGAAAGAAGCACGCGCCCTGCATCCTCTTCATCGACGAGCTCGACGCCGTCGGCCGGCACCGCGGCGCGGGGCTCGGCGGCGGCCACGACGAGCGTGAACAGACGCTGAACCAGCTCCTCGTCGAGATGGACGGATTCGAATCAAACGAGGGTGTCATCCTTCTCGCCGCGACGAACCGGCCCGACGTTCTCGATCCCGCCCTCCTGCGGCCCGGCCGCTTCGACCGGCGGGTCGTCGTCGACATGCCGGACATGAAGGGTCGTCTCGGCATCTTCAAGGTGCACACCCGCCAGATACCCCTGGCCGACGACGTCGATCTCGAGGTGCTCGCGCGCGGCACGCCGGGCATGTCGGGAGCCGACATCGCCAACATGGTCAACGAGGCTGCGCTCCTCGCCGCGCGCCGGGACAAGAACAAGGTCTTCATGGACGAGTTCGAGGAGGCCAAGGACAAGGTCTTCCTCGGCCCCGAGAAGAAGAGCCGCGTCATCAAGGAGGACACGCGCCGGATGACCGCCTACCACGAGGCGGGGCACGCCGTCGTCGGCTCTTTCCTCGACCACGGCGATCCGATACACAAGGTATCGATCATCCCGCGCGGCCGCACCGGCGGCGTCACCTTCTTCCTCCCCGCCGACGACGACCGGCTACTGTACAAGTCGCGCGAGTACCTGCTCGACGTGGTGACGCGCTCGCTCGGCGGGCGGGTCGCCGAGGAGCTGGTGATGGGGCGCGTCGGAACCGGCGCCCAGGGAGACATCAAGGTGGCCACGGACATCGCCCGCCAGATGGTCACCCGCTGGGGGATGAGCGAGAAGATGGGGCCGATCGCCTTCGGCGACCACGACGAGCAGATCTTCCTCGGCAAGGAACTCGCCACTCGCAAGGACTACAGCGAGCACACCGCCCGGGAGATCGACGAGGAGGTCCGGCGGATCGTCTTCGAGTGCTACGAACAGTCCCGCCAGATCCTCACCAGCCACATGGACGAATTGCACCGTATCGCCGCGGGTCTCCTCGAGCGGGAGACGCTCGACGCCGACGAGATCAGGATACTGCTCAACGACGGCACGCTGCCGCCATTCAGGCGGTCGACGACCGCGAAGGAACGGACCACCGAGGGCGCGGCCGGTCCGGACGCCGCGGCCAGGCCGGACGGCGGCGAGCCCGCCGGACCGCCGCCCGGCGGCGAAACGGCGAAAAACGCGACCGGCATGGCCTCGGCCATCGAGGACGGCGACGGGACGGACATGCCCTCGCCCCGCGACGACGGCCCGGACGATACACGGAACTGATCCCGGACAGATGAGATATCCGACACGCCTTCTCTCCGCCAGACCGGTCGACGCGCTCGCGCGCTGCCTGCGCGAGGCGGGCGTCGATCCCGCCGGAGTGCGGATCATCGGCGAAAAGGCGCGGATCGTCGTCGTGCGCGTCGACGGCGTGGGCGCGCCGGCGGCCAACATCCTCAAACAGCAGCTCATCTCCATCGGCGGCGACGCCGCCGTCCACCGCGACGTCATCACGGGAGCGCCGGAACGATCGAGCGTCTTCATCGTCGCCGACCGCCGTCGCCTCGGGAGCCTGTCCAGGCGACTGGCGAACCAGCCCTTCGGCCTCTCGGAGATCGGCCGGGAGATCGACTCGATCCTCGATCGGCTCGACGCGCCGGCCGCCGGCCTCGCGCTGCCGAACGGCCCGATCGCGGGCCGCGATCTTCCCATGGTGATGGGCGTCCTGAACGTCACGCCTGACAGTTTCAGCGACGGAGGGGATTTCGAGGATCCCGACGCCGCGCTGTCGCACGCCCTCCGGATGGTCGAGGCGGGGGCGGACATCGTCGACGTCGGCGGGGAATCGAGCCGCCCGGGAGCGGCGCAGCCGCCGGTCGAGGAGGAGCTCCGCCGGGTCTTGCCCGTCATCGAGCGCCTCGCCGGGCACATCGACGCGCCGGTCTCGATCGACACGCGCCGGGCGGTCGTCGCCCGCGAAGCCGCCGCCCGGGGCGCCTCGATCATCAACGACATCAGCGGACTGACGCACGATCCCGGGATGATGGACGCCGTGCGCGAGACCGGATGCGCCGTCGTCGTCATGCACATGCGCGGATCCCCCGAGACGATGCAGAATGATCCTGTCTACGAGGACCCCGTGGGGGAGATCCTCGAGTGGCTGCGCGCGCGAACGGGCGAGATCGAGGTTGGAGGCGTCCCGGCGGGGAAAATAATCGTTGACCCCGGCATCGGTTTCGGAAAAAGATTGTCGGACAACCTCGCGATCGTACGCGAGATAGCGGCGTTTCACGGTCTGGGGTATCCCGTGCTGGCCGGTTTCTCCCGGAAATCCTTCATCGGCGAGATCACGGGACGCGACGCGCGCGGACGCCTGTGCGGCGGGATGGCCGCCCTCGAAGGATGTCTTAGAGGCGGCGTACAGATCGTGCGCGTCCACGATGTGCCCGAAACGGTCGACTACATCCGCGTCAGCCGCGCGATCCGGGGGGAGGAAGCGGGCCGGTGAACCCCTACAACTACAATCTCATCATCGACATCATCGACGTCGTGTTCGTCTCCCTCGTCTTCTACCGGCTGCTTCTGCTCTTCAAGGGCACGCGGGCGACGCAGATGTTCGTCGGGCTCTTCCTGCTGATCCTCATCTCCTTCATCGCGCAATGGCTGAACCTCAACGCGCTGAACTGGATCCTCAACAGCCTCAAGACCGTGTGGGTGATCGGGTTCGTGATCCTCTTCCAGCCGGAGCTCCGCAAGGCGCTCACGCAACTCGGCCAGAACCGCATACTGGGCCTCTTCCTCAAGGTAGAGGAATCGGGAACGATCAGCGAGATCGTGAAGGCCTGCCAGCAGCTCGCCGCCAAGCGGATCGGGGCGATCGTCGTCATCGAACGCGACGTCGGCCTCAAGAACTACGTCGAGACCGGCACGCGCCTCGACGCGCGCGTCTCCGCCGAGATACTCGGCACGATCTTCACGCCGCCGGGCCCCCTCCACGACGGGGCCGTGATCATCGAGAAGAGCAGGATCGTCGCCGCCGGCTGCATCCTGCCCCTCTCGCAGAATCCGCGGCTCGTCCGGTCGCTCGGCACCAGGCACCGCGCCGGCCTCGGGCTGAGCGAGGAATCCGACGCCGTCGTCATCATCGTCAGCGAGGAAACCGGCCTGATCTCTCTCGCCCACCACGGGAAGCTCACCCGCAAGCTGGATATCAACTCGCTCCGGAACCAGCTCGTCGGCATCATCGGCATCAAGGCCGAGGACGCCGTCGCCACGGACTGATGCCGAAGGAAGAGAGGGGGCGGCGACCCGTCATCCCCTCGCGTCCACAGCCCTGCCGACGCCCCTCGCTTCCGAGCCCGCGTCCGTGATTCTTCTACTGCGGATCGCAAGCGACGCGCCGGCAGGTGCCGGGTGCGACTCTTTTCCGCATCTCGTTACCGGACAACCGATTGAGCAACCGGCCGCCGATCCGACTCCCGCCGGGCCCGGGCGAACGGGACAACGGCGTCTCCGGGTCGGGCCTCGGCGCGTCCCCGCTTCGTCCCGTGCCCATACGAAAAACCGGAAGGGGAAGCCCTTCCGGCAATCGCGTTCACACCGTATGCGCGGGTGTCGACGTTACGCCGGCTGCATCTGCCGGATCTTGCCTTTCCGCACGATCTCCTCGAGATAGGAGACGATCGAGAGGTCGAATTTCTCTCCCTGCTTCTTCAGCTGGCGGAAGGCCTCGTCGAAATCGAATGCTTCACGGTAGGGACGGTCGCTCGTCATCGCGTCGAAGGAATCGGCGACGGCGACGATGCGCGCGCCGAGGGAGATCTCGTTGCCGTCGAGCTTGTCGGGATACCCGTTGCCGTCCAGTCGTTCGTGGTGATGCCGCACGAGATCGCACGCGTCGGAGAGGAAGGGCATGTCCTTGATGATGTTCGCGCCCACCTCGGGATGACTGCGGACGATCTCCCATTCGTTCTCGGTCAGTTCCCCCGGCTTGTTGAGGATGTCCTCGTACACGCCGAGCTTGCCGATGTCGTGCAACGCGGCCCCGAAACTCACGATCTCGCGATCGCGCTTCGAGAGCCCCATCTCCTCGGCGATGAGCGTCGCGTAGAGGGCGACCCGCTCCGTATGACCCCTCGTGTACGAGTCCTTCGCCTCGATCGTCGAGACGAGCACCTTGATCGTCGAGAGATACGTCGACTGGAGCTCGAGGTAGAGGCGGGAGTTCTCGAGGCCCGTCGCCGCCGACCGGCAGATCGACTTGAAGATGTCGTCGTCCGAGTCGGTGTACAGCTGCCCGTTGATCTTCGCCCCGATGAAGACGATCCCGAGCAGCTTCTCCTTCACGATGAGCGGGTAGCAGCGGCTGAAGCCGAGGTCCGCCATGAACCTCGCCTCCTGCAGCGCCTCGCCGGGAATCGCCGCGTCGTCGAGGTCCGCGATGTCGTCGATCCCGCGGAGATATGCGGCGAGTCCGCTCGTCCGGGCGAGCCGCACGGTGTGCAGGACGTTTTCCTGGACCCCCTTGCCCCCGCCGTAGGTGAGATACTCGTCCCGGTCCTGCGCGGCGTAGAAGAAGACGACAGAGGAGAGACCGAGCTGCCCGATCACCGTGAGGGCGAAGACGTGGATCAGCTCGTCGGGATCGAGGAGGCGGTTGAGGTCCTGGCTGAGACCGAAGAGCGTCTGCATGTCGAGGACCTTCTTCTTGAGCTCGCGGTTGATCCGCATGTAATCCGCGTGCCCCTTCTGCACCTCGTCCTCGAGGATCAGGTTTTGCTCGCGCAGACCGCGGCGATGGCTCGCCTGCGAGATGAAGTTCTCTACCTTGAGATGGATCTCCTTCAGCGAGAAGGGCTTCTTGATATAGTCCTGCGCGCCGGAGCTGAAGCCGCGGAGCATCTTCTCGTGGATCGTGTCCGCCGAGATCATGATGATCGGGATGTCGCGGTGGATGTCGCGGGACCGGATGTCGTCGCAGACCCTGAAGCCGTCCCTGCCGGGAAGCATGACGTCGAGCAGGACGAGATCGGGCTGGAACTCGTCATACTTGCGGAGCGCCTCGTCGCCGTCGTGCGCGCACTCGGTATCGTAGCCCTTGCCCCTGAAGGACTCGGTCAGGATTTCCACGACGTTGGGATCGTCGTCGACCACGAGTATGCTGACGCTCACGAAGTTCCCCCGAGGCTATCGGACCGACGAGTCGGCACAGACCGACTGCGCGATCTCCCGTTCCATGATCCGCGTGAATCCCGCGACGATCTCCCGATCGTAGCGGAGGCCGTAATTCTCCCTGAGGCTCTCGATCGCCTCGCGCTCGGTGAGGGCGGGACGATTCGGCCGTTCGTGGATCATCGCCGCGTAGCTCTCGACGACCGAGATGATCCTCGATCCGAGCGGAATCTCCTTGCCGCGCAGACCCTGGGGATATCCCTCGCCGTTGAAGCGCTCGTGGTGCGTGCGGACGATATCGACGACGTGGTTGTTGAATTTCATGCCCTCGAGCATCGCGGCCCCGTCCTCCGGGTGCCGCTTGATGATCTCCCACTCGTCGCGCGAGAGTTCCCGCGGGCTCCGGACGATCAGGTCGCTCACCTTCACCATGCCCATGTCGCGGAGGACCGTCCCGTAGACGAGATCGGTGAAATGCTCTTCCGGGTACCCCACGTTCTTCGCGACGATACCGACGTACCGGGAGACGAACTCGCTCGTCCCCTTGAGCATGGTGTTCTCTTCGATGAGGGAGATGAGGCTCTTGACGATCCCCAGCGTGCGCGAGTGCTCGCGCTCGAACATCAGGGCGTTCTCGAAGGCTCCCTGGGCCAGGTTCACGAGGATCTGGATGAACTCGAAATCCTCTTCCTGCATGTCCCGGCCCCTGATGCGCCTGCCGAGGACGACGAACCCGGCCGTCCCGGACTGCGCGTTGAAGGGACAGACGTGCTCGAGCCCCTCGGCGGCGAGCGCCTCCCGCTCCGCCGCCGGTCCGCGGAAATCCGCGACCGTGCAGATCCCGCGCGGCGAGGAGCCGCGCTCGTCGGGCTCCGGCGTGAGCCGGAGATGCCTGATCGAATCGATATCGATCCCCTTCGACATGACCGGCAGGAACACGTCGCCGGACCTCTCGAAGAAGACCGCCGCCTCGACGCCGCCCTGGGCGATCGAGGTCAGCAGAAAGATGTCGAGCAGTTTCTTCTTGTCGCGGATGGCGTTGAAATCCGCGCTGATCGAGAAGAGCGTCTTCAGCTCGAGGATGCGGCGCTTGAGACTCCGTGATACGTCGGGCGACGCGGCATCCGCGCCCGCTCCGAAGGGAGAAAGCGGATTCTCGATCCACGCCGGCGGCCGATCGGCGCGGGCGCCGAAGATCTCGGTGATGATCCGGGGATCACTCGCTTCCCCCGGCGCATCCGCAGTCGGAGACGCTTCCCCGGCTTTCGTGGACGGATCCGGCGCAGCGTCGGCTTCCTCGACGGCGCCGTCGTAGGACATGAGTATGACGTCCCCGTTCCTCGCGGCCGTTTCGGCGACCGGCGCGTCCTCTCCGGCGCCGGCGGCCGCCTCCGCGGCCTGCGCGGGCGACACCGACGCCTCGGGCGCCGGCCGTGTTTCTGCGGTTGCTTCCCTGCGATCGGTTTCGGATGCGGCGATCGCGTCCTCGACCGACCGGTAGACGGAAACAGACGTGTCCCCGTCGAGCAGGAATTCGAGCACGACGCCGCTCGTGACGACGAAGGCCACGCGCCCGCCGTTCTCGGCGTACTTCGCCACGAAGTCCCGCAGGATCCGGGCGACCCCGCCGCCGAGCGACGACAATCCCGAGAAGTCGAAGACGACCGTGCGGAACGCCCGCTTCATGCATTCCGCCGTGAGCTTCTCGACCTTCAGGTTCTCGTGGAACCCCAGCTTGCCCTCGATCCGGAACAAAGCCAGGCCGGGAACACCGCTCTCGACCCGATCGAATTTCGCCTTCGACATGAAACTCTCCCCGGATTCACTCCGAGATCTCGACGAGCAGATCCTCCTGGGCGAGCCATCGATCGAGAACGCTCCTGAGGAACCGCCATTCGCTCCCGACCTTCTTCGCCGGAATCTTCTTTTCCTTGGCAAGACGGCAGACCGTCTTCACGTGCATCTTCAGGTACTCGGCCGCCTCGACCGACGTCATCACCTCGCATGCGTCGTCATGTCCACCGATGATGATGCTTCCGTAATCGCGCTGATGATGTTTTACCATGACAACCTCTCCGTGCTTCGCCCCGCCCGGTCCGCGGGGACCGGACGCATGCCATTATCCGAAAGCACGCGGAACCGAAACTTCCTCCACCGCACGCTCCACGTCCCCGCCGCCGGCGATGGACGCCGAGCCGTCGATCGCATCGGCTGTCTCCTCGAGACAATCGACCCTCCGGAACACCGAGACGGGGTCGAGGACCGGGTGCTCCGCTTCCCCTATGTGGAGGAAGCGCCGCGTGAGCGAGACCCAGTCCTCGTCCGTCAACTGATCCCGAACGGCCTCTACGCGCGAACCCTGTCCGCGCACGGGAATACCGACGCGTTTCTCGGCGAGTCCGAAGACCATGACATGGTCTTCGCCGCCGCCGACCGGCAGTTCCCCGTCGCTCAACTCGTCCATGCCGAAGATCGGTATGCGCGAGCCGGCGAAGGAGACGTACGTCCTGCCGTTCTGTCGTTCCATACCCTCGGGGTCGAGCCGCAGGAACGTCTCGATCGATCGGCAGGGAACGGCGATCTCTCTCCCGCCCGCCGTGACGACCACGAAATCGGCCGTCCCGCCGGCGTAGGGGAATGTGAACTTGAACCGTGCGGTCCGCCCGCGGTCCGGTTCGACCCAGAGAAGCCCGCCGCGCCGTTCGATGAGGCCGCGCACCTTGCGCAACCCGGGATAGAACGCGAGGGCGTCGCAACTGTCGATCTCCGAGTCGCACAGTCGATCCGGGCCGTTGTCGCGGACCTTGCAAGAGAGGAACGAGCCCTCCCTGGTGATCTCGACGACGGCCGCCAGCTCGACGCCGTTCCGGTCCTCGACCATGCTGAACGAATCGTACACGCAGCTCTCGAGCAGCACCGCGAGGTCGGACGCGTATTCCCGCTCGATCGAGAAATAGTCCGAACGCGTCTCGAGGGCTGCCTTCCATCCGCGAAGCCGCCCGTGCAACCTGATGAAGTCCTGCACGCCGTCGAGGACGGTCGTGCTGGAAACCTTCGCGACGAACGGACGGTCGCGATTGCCGAGCCGCCTGATGATCTCCCCTGCGAGTCCGAGGAAGAACTCGCTTTCCCCGAAGGCGAGCTCGAGGTTCCTCACCGTATCGTCGCCGTGGGGATTCTCCAGGTGTTCCCTGAAGTTGTCCCGGACGGCACCGAGACAATCCATGAGCCGATCGATCGTGACGAACCGGTCCGTGGCGCTCCCGGCCGTCTCGCCCTCGTCGACCGGGACGGGGGTGAAACGGATCGACGTTTCGCCGCCGTCGCTCGCCGGCGCCTCCCCGAGAAGGATCTCCGTCTCGCGGCGGATGCCGTCGAAGGCGGCCGGGCAATCGACGGAATCGATCTCGCCGGCCAGGATCTCCGCGACCACCTGTTCCTCCGCCTCGACGATTTCGGAGACGATCTGCGACAGTTGCTCGTCCCAGTCCCTGCCGCCCCCGGCCGCGCCCTCGATCAGGCCCCGGAACATCTCGAGCGTCGCGCTCCAGGCGTCGAGGCCGAGCATGCGGGCGCTCCCCTCGAGCAACCGGGTGGCGAGACACGCCTTTCGTATCATCGACTCCTCGATCGCCGTGCCCGCCGGCATGGCGAGAAGGTCGCTGAGCTTTTCGATGTGGTCGTTGACCTGGTCACCGAACAGCCGCTTGTTTTCCTCGTTGAGTTCGATCAACTTGTCGTCCACCTCTATCGCTGCGTCTGTGTTTCTTCGGTGTATTCGACGGCACCGAGTTCGAACAGGTCGTGGACGGGCTCCCCGCCGTCCGTGGCCGTACCGGAACGCTCCTCGACCGCCGGCTCGTTCTGCGCGGCCTCCGCGGGATCCCCGCCAATGCCGTCGACCGGGATGTCGAAGGCTTGATCGCGATCGACCTCGACGTCGACGCGAACCCGCTCCCGTCCGGGCATCTCCATCCATCCCTCGCCCCCGCCGACAGCCGGCGGATCCTTTGAAACCGGTTCCGCGGCCCGGGCGCTCTCCTGCTCCGGCGCGGCGGCCGGTTCGCCGGCGAACGGCGCGTCGTCCGCGGTCGCGGGCATCGGGGCGGGCGTCCGGTCGACGGGCTCCTCGCCCGGCTTCCCGGTCGCCCGGGCGCCGAACCCGGCCGCCTCGACGATCCGCTCGAGCGAGATCTCGTTGAACGCCTCGTGGGAACGACTCGTATCCATCGGTTCGGTCGTCTCGTCGAAGAGCCTCTCCTCGACGGCTGCGGGTTCCGCCGGCTCGCGCACAACCGTCTCATCCGCCGGCTCGCGCCCGGCGGACGGTTCCCCGTCGGCGGCCGGTTCGCTGTCGCCGCCGGCGAACATGCCCGTGAACCCGCCGACGTTCTGCCACGACTCGCCGTGGTCGATCACGAGATCGTCCTCGGGGGTCTTTTCGTGCTCGCCCGCGCCGTAGTTGACGAAGTCGCCGTCGCTCCGGGAGGGAGCGTGGTCATCCGTCCCGGCCTCGCCGTCCATCCAGTTCCGCAGGAAACTCCCGACGTCCTCGATCTCGCCGGTCAGCGAGCAGACGCGGTCCTGCAGTCGCATGCTGCTCTGCTCGATCCGGCCGGAGATGTCGGCGATAGACGCCCGCATCGAACCGCTTTCGTCCGGCGCCGCCGCCCGGGACGCGCCGGTTCCCGCGCGCGCCCGCTGGAGGGCGTCGAGCATGCTCTTCGTCAGTCCGGCGACGGTGCCGCCGAGACGGCGGAACCGCTCGGCGGTCGAGCGGGCCTTCTCTGCGAAGGCGGCGAGCTCGTGCTCGTCGACGGCGCCCCGTGCCGCCATGAGCGCCAGGTTCAACGCGATCCCGTTCGTTTCCTCCGAGAACTCGTTCAACACGCCGCCGCCCTGTTCGATTCCGCGGAGAGCGGTCTCGATCTCGTCGAGGCAACGCGCGTCGACCGGGCCGGCCGACGTTCCGGGGGTCTCGTCGAGACGTGCAGAGACGCCGTCGAGCTCGCCGACGGCGCGCGCTATCTCGATCAGATCCTCGCTCGCTCCGCTCACCGACTCGAACACCTTGCCGTTCGTCAAAAGGACCCGCCCCACGAGACGGCGGATCTCCTCCTTATCACAGGTATCCCCCTCGTTTGCCGCCGACGCCTCCATGTGCTCCTGGATCCGCCTGAAGATCGGCGCCCACCAACGGCCGTCGATATTCGAATCGTCGACCGGCTCGCCCCGCAGCAGGGAATCGATCTCCATCTCGAAGTCGATCGACTTCGACTCCCGTTCCTTCTGCTCGAGCGCGCTGGAGATGTCGCGGATCTGGTCCCCGTAGTTCCGGAGCACCCGCTGCAGCTCGGGATACCCGGAAAGCTTGCCGATCTGAGCGGGATTGGTCAGGTCGTCGATGCTGTCGGCGAGCGAGATCATCCTCCGGTAGTCCTGGCCGGAGCTCAGATAGAACCGGTAGCGCCGCACCGCCGAGGCGACGACGAAATAGCTCAGCAGCGAAAGGCCGATGACCGCGGCGACCATCGGGTACATCTCCCGGAAGAATCCGAAGGAATCCAGGCGGAAACCGGGAAACCCCTCCGAGGGCGACAGCCAGGAGAACTCGACGCCGTAGACGTCCACGATGTAATACGTGACGCCGATGCCGGTCATCACCATGAGCAACGCGACGAGTGTCCCGATCTTCCACGGGGATGTGAGGACGGGTTTTCTCTCAGCGTCTCTTGCCACCGCTATCTCCTCTCGAACGGGGCGCGCGGATCCGGCGGGTCCGGGCGCTCGGATACACTGCATGCCATGTCGTTCCGGGATTTCGCAAGGAGCATGCCAAGGGTCGGTGAGGCACTATGTCGGGAAAACACAAACCCTTATGAGGAATATCGACACGCGGAAGCGGAAGGAGGGACAGAATTCGCCCTTCCTCGATGCGTTTTGCACGAGCAGAAGGCTACGCGGGGAGATGGCAAGGCATTATCGCGAAACGACCCCGATCAGGGCTTCTTGCGACAGAGCGGCGTGTAGATGCCCGGCACGCGGTCGACGAAGAGATCGTTGTTGCTCGTCACGCTCTTGTCGTCGGCCTGGGAGATGTCGATCTCGACCGATTTCAACGATTCGCTCCGATCGCCCGCCGTGAGGAGAAGGTCGCCCTTCGGGCCGATGATCTGGCTGTTTCCCGTGAAGGAGAGCTCGATCGTCCCCCGTCGCTCGGTGCCGATGCGGTTCGCCGTGACGGCGAAGACGCCGTTCTCGATGCAGCGCGTCTTCATCGCCTCCTGCCCCCATGGCAGCACGAGATTGCTCGGATGGCAGATGATCCGCGCCCCCTTGAGGGACAGCGCGCGCGCGACCTCGGGAAAGATCCAGTCGAAGCAGATCATGATTCCCGCCATGGTCTCCTCGGTCTTGACGATGGCGAGCTTGTCTCCCGGGGAAAAGAAGAGCTTCTCCCGGTCGAAGAGGTGTATCTTCTGATATACCTGCACCTTGCCCTTCCGGGAAACGTACACGGCGCTGTTGTAGAGCTTGCGGCCGTGCTTCTGGGCGATGCCGAAAACGATGTCGAGACCGTTCTTCTTGGCGATCTTCTTCATCTCGACCGTGGTGAAGCCGCCGGGGACCGTTTCGGCGAGCGAGGCGAGCTCCTCCCGGTTCTTGAAGAGATACCCCGTGTTGAAAAGCTCGGGCAGCACGACCAGGGCGTCATGAATCTTCGAGAGTAGCGTAACTGCTTTTCTCACATTCGTCTTCACGGCCCCGAACTTGGGCCGGGACTGCAGGAACCCGACTCTCATGGAATCCCCCTTGCAATCGGTGGGTAGGCGGAGCTCGATCGTCGGGAGCCATTATAACAGAACAGTCATATCGCCGGGCAAGGGTTTTTCCGGCGCTCCCCGCCGGGGGAGGGCGGCCCCTCCGTGGCATGGACCTTGCAGCCCGGAGCGGCGACGACACCGATGCGCTGCAACGGAGAGAAAACATGGCCGTTACCGGCACATATGCGGAGATCGGCGAACGGGCGTCCGCGGAACCCCGCCGGACCTACTTCTACATGATGAACAACCTGCTCTACAGCAGGTTGGAGAGCGGATTCCCCTCGAACGAAGACTGTTACGACGAGGACGTGAACGTCTACATCGCCGCGCTCCTCGCCGGCCTGGTCGACGGGCCCGGGCAGCAGCGGATTGCATCCCGCATGGTTCCGTGGGACATCGCCCTGTCGGAGACGGCCCGTTCGATAGAACATCCGCGCGGCAGGTACGATCTCTACCGGGCAAACGCCGATTTCCTGCTCCTCTCGATCGGGATCTTCGACAACCCGACGGGGCGGCGCCCCTCGTCGACGCCGTGGCTTTGCGCGAACCCCCGCCTCTACGCCGGCCGGGGCGCGGCCTACTACGCGATCGCAAGGGGTTACGCGATCGAGACCTTCCGTCGTCCGACGGCGATCAGCGACGTTCTCGGCAAGCTCGCCGACGGATTCGAGAAGTACGCGCACGTGCTCTCGCGCCTCAGGAGCGAGTATTTCAACCTCTACCGCCGCCTCACCGGCGGGGAGATCTACCATCTCGGCCGCGACGTCGACCGGATCGACGACCGGGCCCGGCTCGGGGAACTGCACGACCGGTTCCTCGACCTCTACTCGGCCCGGCGGACACGCCCCGCGCCTGAGATCGACCGCGACCTCCTCGCCGTCGTCGACGAGATCCGGTCGATCGACCCGACCTTCTCATTTTCCATGGAATGACGGACGCGCGTCCGGGCGGCCCGCGCCTACGCGCTTTTGATGAACTCCCCGACGAGCCGCGCGACCTCGCTCCCGTCCTCGCCGCGGACGATCACGTGACGGTCGCTGTCGAGGAGGAGGAACCGGTAGGTCTCCCCGGGCAGGGCGCGGCGCAGGTGATCGAAGCCGCGGCGCGAGACGATCGGATCGCGCGCGGCCTGCACGACGAGCAGCGGCGTCTCGATCCTGGCGAGGTTCGTCCTGCTCTGCTCCATCAGTTCGACGACGGTCGTCTCGCGCGGATAGCGGCGGCGGGCGAGAGCGGGCATCAGCCGCCGCAGGACGCGGAATCCGACGTATCGAAGGGAACGCCGCGGATAGAGGGCCGGCGCGATCAGGACGCCCCCGCGGAGAGGATGTTCCCGGAGAAGGTTCAGGGCCAGCGTCCCGCCGAAACTGAAGCCCGCGATCCACGTGTGGGGAAAGCAGGCGACGAGCGTTTCCACGGCGATCGACATCTCGGCGAGGCAGGCGCTCCAGCGATTGAGGTTGATCGCCCGGGCGTGCGCGGGATCGCTCTCCTCGGCGCCGATCTTCTCCAGCGGCAGACGCTGCGCATAGACGGAGAATCCCAGCCGGAAGAGGTGCTCGCCGAGACCGCGCATCTCATCAGGCGATCCGCCCGCCCCGTGCAGGAGGATGACGCAGTCCGAGTCGCTTTCCTGGAGCATGAGAAATGACCGGTCGACCTGCGGGATGCGCGCCCTGCGCTCGACGAAGAGCCGGCTTTCGTGGAAGAACCGGGCCAGGTCGCGCCGGTGCGCAGGCCCCGCCGTTCCGTCCTGGACGCACATGCGCAGTTCCCAGATCGACTGGTGCAGCTTCTCCAGCGTATTCTTCATGCTTTGCTCATCCCGCTTTCCGGCCCGGCGCCCCGGCAGACCCGGACGCAGACCCCGCAGATCATCGTGTTTATCTTCTCGCTCTTCGTGAACCGCCTGAGCTGAGCCGTGCAACGATCGGCGTCGAACCGCGAGGCGTCCTCGCCGATCGCCCCGGCCGGACAGGCGTCGATGCAGGCGCGGCAGGCGCCGCAGCCGGGCAGCGACAAATCCGCCCCTTTCGCGGGCAGCTCGAGATCGGTCAGCACGGTCACCAGGCGGAATTGCGCACCGAGACCCGGGTGGACGAGCAGGTTGTTGCGCCCCCGCCAGCCCAGCCCCGCCAGTTCCCCGATCTCGCGGTGCGAGAGGTGGGCCCGCAGCCGGTCCCAGTCGAGGATCTGCGACGCGGGCACGGGGAAGGCCCGCCGTCCCATCCGCTGGATCGTGCCCGCCGCGAGAAAGGCCGCCTGGTCGAGCGCGAAGTTCACCGTCCGGTAGTGGTAGTAGTAGGTCCACGTCGGGGCGGTCCGGCAGGTCTCGAGCGCCGGGCGGGAGAGTCGCATCCCGATGACGAGCGCGTATCCGAGCTCTTCCGTTTCGGCGCGCACCGCCTCGTGGACGTGCGCACGCGCCCCGGGCGTGAGAGCGGCCGACGAGAGAAGATCGACGCCGTGCCCGGCGAGCGCCCGCCGCAGCGTGTCGAGGTTGTCACGGGGCGTGGTTCCGCTCATGCCGGCCTGATCTCCCGCGGACGCCCTACGTGCTCGTCCGGTAGTTGGGAGCCTCCTTGCTGATGACGATGTCGTGCGGATGGCTCTCGCGGAGTCCCGCGTGCGTGATCCTCATGAACCGCGACTGTTTCTTGAGGGCCGCGATCGTGCCGCAGCCGCAATATCCCATTCCCGACTTCAGCCCGCCGACGAGCTGGTAGACGTTGCTCGCGAGGCTCCCCTTGTAGGAGACGCGCCCCTCGATCCCCTCGGCGACGAACTTGCCCTCGCCGACGCCCTCCTGGAAGTACCGGTCGCTGCTTCCCTTCTTCATCGCCCCGATCGAACCCATCCCCCGGTAGACCTTGTAGGCCTTGCCCTGGTGGTAGATGATCTCGCCGGGGCTCTCGTCCGTGCCGGCGAAGAGGCTGCCGATCATCACGCTGTCCGCGCCGGCGGCGATCGCCTTGGCGATGTCCCCGGAGTACTTGATCCCGCCGTCGGCGATCAGCGGCACGTCGGCCTTCGCCGCGACATCCGCGCAGTCCATGATCGCCGTGATCTGCGGCACGCCGATCCCGGCGATGACGCGCGTCGTGCAGATCGCGCCGGGCCCGATACCGACCTTGATCGCGTCGACGCCGAGCTTGATGAGGTCTCGCGCCGCGGTCGCCGTCGCGATGTTTCCCGCGATCAGCTGTATCCCGCGGAACTTGTTGCGGATCCGCTCGATCATCTTCATCACCGGCTCGGCGTGTCCGTGCGCGGTGTCGACGACGAGGACGTCGACGTGCGCGTCGACGAGCGCCCGCACGCGGTCCATCGTCCCGGCGCCGATCCCCACCGCCGCGCCCACGCGGAGACGCCCGCGCGTGTCCTTGCTGGAATGGGGGAAATCGAGCCGCTTCTGGATGTCCTTGAAGGTGATGAGCCCCTTCAACCGCCCCTTCTCGTCGACGACGGGGAGCTTCTCGATCCGGTTCTCGTGGAGGATGCGCATCGCGCGATCGAGTTTGATCCCCTGCGACGCCGTGATGAGTCCCTCCCTGGTCATCACCGAATCCACGCGGACGTCGTCGCGCTCGATGAAGCGAAGGTCGCGATTCGTGAGGATGCCCACGAGAACGTCGCCGTCGACGACCGGGAGCCCCGATATGTGATACCGGGCCATGAGTTCCTTGGCTTCCCGGACGAGCATGTCCTGCGACAGGGTGACCGGGTTGACGATCATCCCGCTCTCGCTCCGCTTCACGCGGTCCACCTGCTCGGCCTGTTCGTCGATCGAGAGGTTCTTGTGGATGATCCCGATGCCGCCCTCCCGCGCGAGGGCGATCGCCAGCTGCCATTCCGTCACGGTGTCCATCGCCGCGGAGACCACGGGCATGTTCAGCCGTATCTTGCGCGTCAGGCGCGTCTTGACGTTGACTTTCTGGGGGTGGACACGGGATCTGGCGGGGACGAGGAGCACGTCGTCGAAGGTCAGGCCTTCCTTGAGGATCTTTCTGTCCTTCACATGCCACGAAGGAGCCGGGCGGCTCCCTCTCCCTCCTCTCGGTTTTCGGCTCCGGCGGTTTCCACCGTTCGTTTCCGTCGTGCGAGAAACATACCCCGCCCCCCGGGGGCTGTCAAGCGCTTGTCCGTCTCGCGGGAAGGTTCGGGAGCAGGCGATTCACTTCGCCGCCGGAACGGGCCGAAGGGCGAGGCGCCGCCGGTCGAAGACCGCCGTCTCGTCGATCCCGACGGCGGCGAGAAGCCGGTAGGCCTCGTCGAAATCGCGGCCGACGTCCGCGGGGCTGTGCGCGTCGGAACCGAGCGTGACGGGCACGCCGCGCCTGGCGCACGCGGCGAGCATCGCGGCGTCGGGATAGATCGAGCCGGCGCGCCGCCGGAGTCCGCCCGTGTTCACCTCGATCGCCATACCCCTGCAGGCGAGCCGCTCGGCGACGCTCTCGTAATCCGCCACGGGCGTGCGCGCCGGGCGGAAGCGTTCGCGCTTGATCGCGTCGGGATGGGCGAGGATGTCGAAGAGCCCCGTGTCGACGAGCCGACGCACCTGCTCGAAATAGCGGGGAAAGGCCTCCTCGGGATCGGCCGTCTCGTAGCGGGGAAGCCCCTCGCGGCTCGTGAAATGCCAGTCGCCGAGGAAATGGATCGACCCGAGGACGTAGTCGAACGGCCAGGCGTCGAGCAGGCGGCGCGTGGCATCCTCGTGTCCCTCGAAGAAGTCCGCCTCGATCCCCAGCTTGATCGAGATGCGGCCGCGGTATCGTTCCCGCAGCGAGAGGACCGTCTCGACGTAGCGGGGAAGATCCTCCTCGAGCATCGCGTGGTACGGGTCTGGATCGACGACCTTCGGCAGATGCGCGCTGAAGCCGATCTCCACGAGGTCGCGGCCGAGCGCCGCCTCGACGTACTCGCCGAGCGTTCCCGAGCCGTGGCCGCAGAAGTTGCCGTGCAGGTGGTAGTCGATCATACCCGGAAAGATAGGACATCACCCGACCCGGGGCAACCGCTTCCCCCGCCGTTTGCCGGCTGCCGACACTCTCGCCCCGCGGGAACGAGATCCCCCCGCACCTGCTCCGCGACTGCCCCCGTGTCGCCATCGAGATCGCCGGTCAGCAGATCCTCGGCAGGATATCCCCGTAGGGCAGATCGACGACGCGCTCGCCCCCGAGACCGGTTTTGAGCACGACGAGCCCCGGCTCCTCGTCGGTGATCCGGCCGATCGCCGCCGCGTCGCGTCCGAGCTCGTGCCCGCGCATGGCCTCGACGACCGCCCCGGCGGCGGCCGGATCGACGATCAAGACGAACTTCCCCTCGTTCGCGATATGGAGCGGATCGTACCCCATGAGCTCGCACCCGCGGCGAACCGATTCGCGGACGGGGATCTTCGCCGACTCGACACGCACGCAGACGCCGGCGTCGACGGCGATCTCGTTGAGGACGGCGGCGAGCCCGCCGCGCGTCGCGTCGCGCATCGCGCGCACGACCCCCGGCCGGGCCTCGAGGAGCGGAACGATGAGCGAGGAGAGCGGCGCCGTGTCGCTCTCGATCTCCCCGCCGAACGCGATCCCCTCGCGGACGCTGAGAAGGGCCAGTCCGTGGTCGCCGATCGTGCCGCTGACGATCACGACGTCCCCCGGGAGCGCATTGGCCGTCGACACGTCGACGCCGGGCGGGATCTCGCCGATGCCGGCGGTGTTGATGAACAACCCGTCCGCCTTTCCGCGCTCGACGACCTTCGTGTCGCCCGTGACGACGCGCACGTCCGCCTCGCGCGCCGCGGCGTCGACGGATGCGGCCACGCGGTCGAGCACCTCGATGTCGAGGCCCTCCTCGACGATCATCGCGAGGGAGATCCACCGGGGCCGGGCGCCGCAGACGGCGAGGTCGTTCACCGTGCCGCAGACGGCGAGCCGCCCGATGTCGCCGCCGGGAAAGAAGAGGGGGCTCACCACGTACGAATCCGTGGTGAAGGCGATCCGGCCGCCGGGCAGATCGATCAGCGCGCTGTCCTGCATCGGCCCCTCGCCGCCGAACCGCCCGGCGATGCGGCCGATCAGCTCGTGCATCAGGACGCCGCCGCCGCCGTGGGCCATGAGGATGCGCTCCCCGTCCCGTTCCTTCATCGCTGTCGCTCCTTCCCGGGGACGTCCGCGGCCCCGTCCTCCCCGTGCGCGATCATCGCCGCCGCGGCCTGCAGTTGTCCGAGAGAGACGCCCCCGTCGTTCGGGGGGACGATCGCGTGCCATCGCCAGTCGAGTCCGTCGCCGGCCGACAGGGCCATGACGTCCTCGCAGAGCAGCCGGTTCTGGAAAACGCCGCCCGAGCAGACCACCGTGCCTCGGTGCGTGGCGGCGGCGAGTCGGCCTGCCGTCTCGACGATCATCGCCGCCACGCCCCGGTGGAACCGGCGAGCGATCGCCGGCACGGAAACGTTCCGGTCGATGTCGGCGGCGACCGCGGCGACGACCGGCGTCGGATCGACGACGATCGGCCCCGTCCCGGAGGATCCGAACCGGTAGAGCCCCCCGTCGTTCGACTCGAGGGCGGCGGCCTCGAGGGCGACGGCCGCCTCGGCCTCGTAGCTCACGCGCGCGCCGAGATCAAGCATCGACGCGACGGCGTCGAAGAAACGGCCGATGCTCGAGGTGGGAATCGCGTTCACGCCGCGGTCGACGAGCTCGAGGATCGTCTCCACCGGCGCGTCCGGCGGGATCCCCCATCTCCCGAGGTCGTCGCCGGCCAGCGCGTCGCCCCGCCAGCGCCGGAGATGAACGAGGGCCATCCGCCACGGCTCGCGGATCGCCGCCTCGCCGCCGGCGAGCGGGACGACGGCGAGATGCGCGAGACGCTCGAAACGGTGGAACTCGGCGAGGAGGAACTCCCCGCCCCAGAGCGTCCCGTCGGTCCCGAACCCCGTCCCGTCGAAGCAGACCGCGACGACCGGATCGACGATGCCGTGCTCGACCATCACGCTCACCGCGTGGGCGTGGTGATGCTGGACGGCGAAGGTCGGCAGTCCGAGCTGGGCCGCGAAACGCGTGGTGAAGTAGTCCGGATGCATGTCGTGGACGACCGCCTCGGCCGAGATGCCGAGGATGCGCTCGTACTCCTCGAGCTCTCCCCGGTAGTTGCGCTGCCCGCGCCAGTCGCCGAGATCGCCGAGGTGCGGCGAGAGGAAGGCGCTTCCGCCCCGCGAGAGCGCGAACGTCCCCTTCTCCTGCCCCCCCGTCGCCAGGATGCAGATGGCCGGGGGCATCGGGAGAGGCACCGGCTCCGGCACGAATCCCCTCGCCCGCCTGATCGGCACGGCCAGCCCCCCCGGCGCGAAGACGATCGAATCGTCGCACTTGTGCGCGATCGGCCGGTCGTTCTCCAGCGCCGCGTCGGCGATCGGTCCCAGCAGGCCGGCGATCTCCTCCTCGGTGGAGATGAGCGGCTCGTCGGAGAGGTTCGCCGAGGTCATGACGAGCGCGTCGAAGGTCTCCATGAGGAGGTGATGGACGGGCGTGTAGGGCAGAAAGGCCCCGATGCAGGCGTTGCCCGGCGCGATCGATTCGGGCAGGTGGTGGTCGCGCCGCCTGAGGATCACGATCGGCGCCTCGGGCGAGAGGAGGAGCGCCCGTTCCGTGTCGCCGATGCGGCAGTACTGTTCGGCGACGGAAAGATCGCGGAACATGACGGCGAACGGCTTGGCCGGACGGCTCTTGCGCAGGCGGAGGAGCCCGACCGTCTCTCCGCGGTCGGCCCGGCAGGCGAAGTGGTATCCGCCGAGCCCCTTCACAGCCACGATGAACCCCGCCTCGAGCAGCCGTCGTGTCTCGGTCACGGGATCGCCGTCGAGCTCCCGCCCCTCCTCGCCGACGAGAAAGAGACGCGGCCCGCAGTTCGGGCAGGAGATCGGCTCGGCGTGGAAGCGTCGGTCGCCCGGGTCGGCGTACTGGCCGCGGCACAGTCCGTCCATCTCGAAGCGCCGCATCGTCGTCAGCGGACGGTCGTACGGCAGCCCCTCGATGATCGTGAAACGCGGCCCGCAGTTCGTGCAGTTGATGAAGGGGTAGCGGAACCGCGGATCGGCCGGGTCGCGCATCTCCCGAAGGCAGTCGGCGCAGACGGCCGTGTCGACGGGAAAGAGGGCCTCGGCCCGGCCCGGCTCCTCGCTCTCGAGGATGACGAACCGCCCGCCGCCGGCCGGCGGGACGGCTTCGGCGTCGAGTTCGTCGATCCTGGCGAGCGGCGGCGGCTCGCCGAGCAGCCGAAGGGCGAACCGGTCGACGCTCTCGCGCGGCCCCTCGACCTCGATGACGACGCCGAGGCGCGTGTTCCGCACGAATCCGGCAAGATTTTCCTCGACGGCGTAGCGGAAGACGCTCGGGCGGAAACCGACGCCCTGCACCCGCCCGCGCGCGACGAGACGCGCCCGGACCGTCCCGCCGCCGAGTTCCAGGCCGTCGGCGATCCCCTGCCAGTCGGTCCTGTCCATGCCCGCTCCCGCGGCCTCCACCCTGAGGCCCGCCCGTGAAAGGGAAAAACCGTTGCAAGAATAGCCGCGTCGGGTATCCTTTACCAGAGAAAACGCCCCGGCCGTCCGGCCGGTGGCGGGGCGGGCAGGCGGCGCGGCGATCATCGGCCGCCCGCGGGAACCGGGAAAGGAAACCGTGATCGAGGGAACACTGACCGACTACATCGTCAGGATGCTCGTCGCGCTGCTCGTCGGCGGCGCGGTGGGGCTCGAACGGGAATTCGCCGGCAAGCCGGCCGGCATCCGCACCAACATGCTGATGTGCATCGGCGCCTGCATCTTCATGATCATCTCGATCGAGACGGCGCGGGCGACCGGTTGGGTCCACGATCCCGCGCGGATCGGCGCCCAGGTCGTCACCGGCGTCGGGTTTCTCGGCGCGGGCACGATCATCCGCTCCCGTTTCCACGTGACCGGCCTCACGACCGCGGCCACGATCTGGGTGCTGACCGCCCTCGGGCTGTCGATCGGCGCCGGCCGGATCCTGATCGCCGTCGCCGGCGCCTTCTTCATCACCCTCACGCTCGTCTTCGTCCGCTTCATCGAGAAGGCGCTCCGGCGTCTCCGGGCGACGCACGTCATCCAGCTCAGCCTCGACGAACGGCGGGGGATCATCGGATCGATCCTCGAGATCTTCACCGGCCTGAACATCATCAGCGAGGCCCGCGACGTGAACAGGACGGGCGAGACGTGGACGGCCGTCTTCGAGTACGCCACTTCGAGGCGCCGGCACGAGAAGCTCCTCGCGTCCCTCTCGAACCTTGACGGCGTCACCGATATCACCGAGATGTAGCGCCGGCGGGGGCCGGGCCGCCGGACGGACCGGGCGCCGGCCAGAACGGAAACGGCCGCCCGTCGCCGGGCGGCCGTCGTCGTTCGGTATCGATCGCTTTCTCCGCTACCACGTGCCGGAGGAGAGGTATTCGTTGATGGCGGCGGCCGCCTTGCGCCCCTGCCCCATCGCGAGGATCACCGTCGCCGCGCCGAGCACGATGTCGCCGCCCGCGAAGACGCCCTTCTTGCTCGTCTTCATCGTCTCCTCCTCGACGGTGATGTTCCCCCACCGGTTCGTCGAGATGTCGGGCGTCGTGTCGGGGATCAGCGGGTTCGAGGAGTTGCCGATCGCGACGATGCACGCGTCGATGTCGATCGTGAACTCGCTGTCCGGGATCGGCTTGGGCCGGCGGCGTCCCGAATCGTCGGGCTCGCCGAGCTCCATCCGGATGCACTCCACCTGCCGCACCCAGCCGTTGTCGTCGCCGATGAGTCTCGTCGGGTTCTGGAGAAGCATCAGCTGGACGCCCTCCTCCTCGGCGTGGTGCACCTCCTCGACCCGTGCCGGCATCTCGGCGCGCGACCGCCGGTAGACGAGGTAGACGTTCTCCGCGCCGAGGCGCAGGGCCGTGCGGGCCGAGTCCATCGCGACATTCCCGCCGCCGAATACGGCCACGTTGCGCGCTTTCACGATCGGCGTGTCCGTCTCGGGGAAGGAGTACGCCTGCATCAGGTTCGCACGGGTGAGATACTCGTTCGCCGAGTAGACGCCATTGAGGTTCTCGCCGGGCATGCGCATGAACATCGGCAGCCCCGCGCCCGTCCCGACGAAGACGGCGTCGAATCCCTCCTCGCCGAGCAGCTCGTCCACGGTGAAGACCTTGCCAACGACCATGTTGTTCTTCAGTTCGACCCCCATCTTCCGGAGGTTCTCCACCTCGCGCATGACGATGCGCTTGGGAAGACGGAACTCGGGGATCCCGTAGATGAGGACGCCGCCGGGCTTGTGCAGCGCCTCGAAGATCGTGACCTCGTGGCCGGCGCGCCGGACGTCCGCCGCCACGGTGAGGCCGGCGGGGCCGGAGCCGACGATCGCCACCCGCTTGCCGGTCGCGGAAGCGACCACGGGAACCTCGGCCTCGCCCTCGGCGGTTTCCCAGTCGGCGGCGAAGCGCTCGAGCTTGCCGATCTGGACGGCCTTGTCGACGGACTTGAGGCTCTTGCCGACGACGCAGGCCTTCTGGCACTGCTCCTCCTGCGGGCAGACCCGCCCGCAGACCGCCGGAAGGATGTTCGTTTCCTTGATGACGTTCACGGCCCTGCGGAAATCGCCGTCGTGGATCGCCTTGACGAAGGAGGGGATATCGATCTCGACCGGGCAGCCGCGCACGCAGGGGGCCTTCTTGCATTGCAGGCAACGGGTCGCCTCGGTGCGAGCCTGCTCCTCGGAGTAGCCGAGCGGGACCTCCCTGACGTTGCGTACCCGCTCCTTCGCGTCCTGCTGCGGCATCTCCTGGGGCGGAATCTGCAACCGTTCCTTCGGTGTGAGGTTGTTATCCGTCATGTTCCGTGCGGCCCGCGCGCCGCGTCCTCCTTCTCGTCTACTCGGTCTCGAGACGCTCCATCGATTCCTTTTCCTGCGACTCGTACGCCTTGAGCCGCTTCATCATCTCGTCGAAATCCACCTTGTGCCCGTCGAACTCGGGACCGTCGACGCAGACGAACTTCGTGTCGTCGCCGACGGAGACCCGGCAGGCGCCGCACATGCCCGTGCCGTCGACCATGATCGTGTTGAGGCTGACCAGGGTCCTGATATCGTGCTTCTTCGTGAGCAGGCAGACGTACTTCATCATGATCGGCGGTCCGACGGCCACGACGAGGTCGATCTCGAGCCCGTCGTCGATGAGCCCCTGGAGGGCGTCGGTGACGAGCCCCTTCTGGCCGGCCGATCCATCGTCGGTCGTGACGATCACGCGGTCGCTCGCCGCGCGCATCCGCTCCTCCATGATGACGAGATCCTTCGTCCGTCCCCCGAGGATCGAGATCACCTTGTTGCCCGCCTTCTTCATCCCCTGGGCGATCGGGTGGCTCGGCGCGATCCCCACGCCGCCGCCGATCATGACGACGGTGCCGAAGAGCTCGATGTGCGTCGGCCGGCCGAGCGGGCCGACGAGATCGCAGATTTCCGAGCCGACCTCGAGCGTCGAGAGGACCTTCGTCGACTTGCCGACGATCTGGACGACGAGCTCGATCCAGCCCGCCTCCGCATCGGCGTCGGCGATCGTCAGGGGCACCCGCTCGCCGCTGTCGCCGGTGCGCAGGATGATGAACTGCCCGGCCAGGCGCTTCCGCGCGATCTCGGGAGCCTCGACGCGCATCCTGAAGACGGTCGGCGTGATGAATTCCTTCTCGAGAATGGTGTTCATGCCGATCACACGATCCTTTTCGCTAATAGTGACAAGAAGATACGGGACCACCCACGGCCGCCTGGCGGCGGCCTCGCAGCGGACGGACGCCCCGACACCGTTTCAGATATTGCACATAAAGCATTATCATCTAGCAAATATCTTCGTTGCAAATCAAGGGTTTTCTTGCCGGCAGACGGAACGGGCCCGGCGGCGCGAGCCGCCGGGCCCGTCGGGGCCCCGGGGCCCCGATGCGCTTCGATTTCCGGCTACCGGAGAAGGATCATCTTCTCGGTTCTCGTGATGGCGCCGGCCTTGATGCGGTAGAAGTAGATGCCGCTCGCGGCCCGCCGCGCGTTCCACTCGATGTCGTGGATACCCGCTCCCATCGGCCCGTCGACGAGGGTGGCCACGCGCCGGCCCGTCACGTCGAAGATGTCGAGCCGGACGTTTACCGCGTTCGGCAGCCCGAAGCGGATCGTCGTCACCGGGTTGAAGGGGTTGGGATAGTTCTGTCCGAGGAAGAAGCTCGTCGGCGTATCGTCGGCGGCGAGCATCCCGCGCCCGCCGGCGCCGAAGACGGTGCCGCTCTCGCAGGCGCGCGTCTCGACGTTCGCCGCCGAGTCGTACGCGTAGCCGCCGAGGACGACGTCGCCGACCTCGAAGCAGAAGTCAGCGACGGTCGCCTTCGCCTTGCCCGTCGTGAAGTAGGCCACACCGTCGGAGCCGGTCGCGGCGGACATCGTCGAGGTCCTGATCGCGTTGAAGGCCCCGGAGACCGTCGCCCCCGCGACGGGCGAGCCCGCCGCGTCGACGATCGTCACCCACGCCTCGCCGGTGACGAAAGCGTTCTTCGTGATCCTGCCGACGGCGATGCCGTCGACGTGCATCGTGAGACCGCCCGCGGTCACCGTGATGTAGTCCACCTTCGTCTCCGTGTCGGAGCCGTAGGCGTTCGTCGCGGTGAGGGCGACCGTGTAGGTGCCGGCCGACGCGTACTGGTGCGTCGGGTTCTGGGCCGTCGAGCCGTTCCCGTCGCCGAAATCCCAGCTCCAGGAGCCGGGATTGCCGATCGAGAGATCGGTGAAGTCGACGGTCAGGGGCTCGGCGCCCGTCGTGGGCGTGCCGGCGAACTCGGCCACCGGCGGCCCGGGGGTCGTCTCGACCTCGATGTAGAGCTGGTCGATGGCGACGGCGTCATTGGCCGTGCCGCCCCAGGAACGCGCCGTGTCCTTGACGCGGATGGTGACGGCGCCGCTCGTCGAGGCGGGAAGAGCCGCCGAGTAGACCTGCTCGGTGGCGCTCGCGACCGTCACGAGGTCGGTCCAGAGAGCGCCGTCGGTGGAGTAGGCGAAGACGAAGTCGTCGCCGTCGGAGCTCGCCGGGCGCGCGGCTTCCACGTAGAAGGTGACGCTCGTCCCGGTCGGCACGTTGAAGTCCCACCTGTGCTCGAGATAGCTGTATGTCTTGACCGGGTGCCCGCCGTAGGCGATCTCGGTGATCGTCTCGCGGACGTTATCGCTCGCGTGGGTGTCGGTGAAGTCCCCCGACACCTGGCCGGCGACGGGGATGTCGCCCAGGGCGTAGACCTTCTGGGCCACTCCCTGCTCGGTCACGTCGATGTAGTCGATCTTCGTCTCGGTGTCGGAGCCGTAGGGGCTCGTCGCCGTCATGGAGACGGTGTATGTGCCGATCGCCGCGTACTCGTGCGTCGGGTTCTGCGCCGTCGAGCCGTTGCCGTCGCCGAAGTCCCAGCTCCACGAGGTGGGATTGCCCGTCGACTCGTCGGTGAACGCCACCGTGAGGGGCGCCTCCCCCGAGACGGGCGAGCCGCTGAACGCGGCCACCGGCGGCGCCGGCGGGGTCACGGTGATGTAATCGACCTTCGTCTCCGCGTCCGAGCCGTAGGCGTTCGTCGCCGTGAGCACGACGGTGTAGGTGCCCGTCGCCGTGTACTCGTGCGTCGGGTTCTGCGCCGTCGAGTTGCCGCCGTCGCCGAAGTCCCAGCTCCACGAGGTGGGATTCCCCGTCGAGGCGTCCGTGAACGCCACCGTCAGGGGCACCTGGCCGCTCGTCGGCGTGCCGCCGAACTGCGCCACCGGGGGCGGCGGCGTGGTCACGGTGATGTAGTCGACCTTCGTCTCCATGTCGGAGCCGGCCGAGTTGGTCACCGTGAGCTCCACGGTGTAGGTGCCGGCAGCGGTGTAGGTGTGGTTGGGATTCTGCGCCGTCGAGGAGCCGCCGTCGCCGAAGTCCCAGTACCAGTCCGTCGGGGCGCCCGACGACTGGTCGGTGAAAGAGACGGTCAGCGGCATCTGGCCGGATGTCGGCGAACCGCTGAACTCGGCCACGGGCGCCACGGGGCCCCCGCCGCCGACCGCCGCCGCGGCGTCGACCATGCCGTAGCCGCTGTAGCGGTCCCAGCCGCTCCCGGACTCGACGTTGACGATGTCGATCGCCGTGTCGCAGAGCTGGTCGCGGATCTCGGCCGGCGTCCACGTCGGGTTGGCCGACTTGATGAGCCCGCACACCCCCGCCGCGTAGGGCGTGGCGCACGAGGTGCCGTTGAAGAAGGGATCGTAGTCGCCCGAGGTGTACCCGCCGCTGCCGCCGATGTCGGTCGTCGGCAGGATCGTCGGCGCGATGACGTCGACGGCGCCGGCGGCGTCCTTCGTTGTCGATCCGTAGTTGGAGCCCCACCAGCGCTCGCCGTCGCAGGTGTACCCGTTCGGATCGGTGTTGACGCCGGGGTTGCACTCGGTCGATTTCGACGAGCTCCGCTTGCGGTCACCGCACGGGGAGGCCGCGCCGACGCCGACGACGTACGGATTGATCGCCGGGTAGTGGATCGTCGAGGCGTTCTCGTTGCCGGTCGCCGCGAGGATGATGACGCCGGCGTTCCAGGCGTACTGGATCGCCGCGTCGGTCGCCGGATCGCTCGTGACGCCGGGGGCGCCGAGACTGATGCTGGCGACGTCGACGCCGTTGTCGCCCGCGTAGTAGATGGCGTTCTCGATCGCCGAGAAATACATCGATCCCTGGCTGTTCGCCACCTTGAGCGGCATCACGCGGCAGCCGGAGGCGGCGCCGCAGGCGCCGATGCCGTTGTTCGCCATCGAGGCGGCAACGCCGGCGCAGCAGGTGCCGTGGCCGGGATCGGCCGAGTTGTCGTCGGGATTCGAGTCGTTGTCCCCGAAATCGTAGCCGGCGACGAGGTTCAGATCGGGATGGTCGATGTCGACCCCCGAATCGATGATCGCGATGATGACGGTCGACGAGCCGTAGCCCTGGCTGCCGTCCCAGGCCGCCTCCGCGTTGGCGTCGAAGCCGACCGTGCCGACCGGGTCGCCCGTATGCTCGTAGGTCGTCCCCCACTCGAGGGCGGGGAGCTGGGCGGTGTTGTTGTGGCCCCAGTGGTCGGCGTAGAGCGGATCGCTCGGGACCGCCGCCGGGAAGGCCCGCCAGTCGGGCTTGGCGTGCTCGACGTTCGGGTCGGCCGCGTAGCGCGCGACGACCGCCGGGATGTCGGCGTCGTCGGGCAGCTCGATCATGAACCAGCGGTCGATGCCGAGACGCGAGGCCATCATCCTGTTGCGCAGCTCAATGTAGGGACGGAAGATCCTCGTCGCGCCGACGTCCTTGCTCAGGGCGTCGATCGAGAGGTTCCCCGTGCGGGCCTCGGGCACCTCGGTGCCCCGGGCCGCGCCGAGCATCATCCGCGGGTTGTCGAGGACGGTTCCCTTGAACTGCACCATGATCCGGCCCGGAGCGTAGGGAAGCACGCTCGGAGCGGAGGTGACGTGACCGTTGCGGACGGGAGAGAAATCGCGTGGGGCGGTGGTGGCCGCCGAGGCATCGAACAGGGGCGCGAGAACGAACAGCAGGCAGAGAGCAATGAGAGCAGATCTTCGTTGCATCCTTTCTCCTAACCGTTTTGTCTCCGGCGCTGCGCGCCCGAACGGGCGTCCCGGCATCGCGACGCGGAGAACAGGTGGGGTTCCGGGCCGCGATACTGCGACCCATCGAGAAACAAAACGGCTGGACGAATCCTCCTTTCCTCGCCGAAGTCATCGGTGGCCCGGCTCGCTTCCCGCCGGGCCGCGCTGGACGCGGCGTGCGCCGTGGCCGGAACATGCGAATGGGTTGTGCGTCATCCGGGCGGAAGAGAACCCTCCCGCGCCGAGCGGATCGATATACATTGTATCACAGGCGCCAGCGCCAAGGAAAGCCGAATCCCCGCAATCTCGTCCGTTCCTACCGGAAATCCCACAGGCCGGCGACGGGGCGCGCGAGGGACTGGCCCAGGAAGAGATAGCCGTTCGCCCGTCCCCCGTCGACGAGCCCCCAGGCGGCGTAGAGGGGACCGATCGGGGTGTCGAGCCCCAGGAAAACGCTCCCCGCGACTCGCCCGTCCTCGATGCGGATATCCTCCGAGCGGGCGAAGACCTCCCCGTATTCCAGCGAGCATCCCCCGTAGACGGGGACGATGCCGAGCGAGCCGATCCTCGCGAAGAGGGCGCAGGAGGCGAGGCCGGCGTGCTGTCCGGCCAGCTCGTTGTGCTCGAGTCCCGAGAGACGGGAGAACCCTCCGAGCCGCACGGCCCGCTGGAAGGGCGCGTCGTCGCCGGGGGTGGTCGCGGCCCAACCGCGGAGGAACGCCGTGAGGCGCCCTCGCGTGACGGCGAGCGACCCCTCCGCCTCGACCTGCTCGTACGCCGTGTCGGCGCCGAGCGCCTCGCGCGCCGCGGCGGCGCGCACGCGCAGCAGGTGGCCCGACCGCGGGAAGGTCACCGAGTCGAGCTCGTCGATGAAGAGCCTGACGAAGGCCTCCCCCGTGTCGAAAACGCCGTCGGCCATGGCGGTCGGATCCCCCGTCTGCATCGAGACGGACCCCCCGTCCCGAAGCAGGCCGGCCCGCACCTCCCCCCAGGCGCCGAGCTCGCGTCCGAGGGCGATCTGGCCCCCTCCCCGCCGCAGGGCGAGCTCCATGACGCGCGAGCCGTCCCCGTCGAAGACGCTCGTCGCCCGCTCGCCGATCGAAGACCGCAGGTGGACGAACCACCGCAGGCCCTGATCGAGCGGCTGGTGCCACTCGGCGAAGAGTCCCGGCTCCTGTCCGAACTGCGCGCCGGCCCGCAGCTCGCCGCCGAGGCGATTGAGCGCCATGCGGGTCCAGGCGACGGCGACGTTGAAATTGGGGCTCTCGTAGTCCTCGAAGACCGCCGCGCCGAGCTGCAGGTAATTCGGCCCGCGCGGCGCCTCGCGCGCCGTCACGTTGAGGACGTTCCCCTCCGACTCCCGCGCGAGATCCCAGGAGACCGACTCGAAGAGCTCCAGCCCGTAGAGCCGGTCGATGTCGTGCTCGAGGCGGTCGACGTCGAGCGGCGCGCCCGCCTCGATATCGATCCGCCGCGTGATCACCCCGTCGGCGAGGTGGGAGTCGTTCAGGATGCGGACGCCGTCGACGACGAGGTCGGAGTGTGGCCGCTGTCTCGCGGCGAGATACCGTCGCCATTCGCCGGCCGGCAGGGACAGGGCGGCCAGGCGATCCCCTGCCGCCTCCGCCGCCGCGACGCCCGCCGGCACGGCCTCGGCGGCGCGGCCGAAGGAACCGGTGGCGATGTCGCCGAGCTCGGGGCGGATGAAGATGTCCCGCGGGGCGAGGGTGCCGATCTGGATGTCGGTGTTCCGCCTCGTGAGGATCCCGGTGAGCTGGTCGGTCACGGCGACGAGCGAGCGCAGCTCGTCGCGTTTTTGCAGCGGCGTCGAGATGTCGACGGCGATGACGATATCGGCGCCCATCCGGCGGACCACGTCGATGGCGAGGTTGCAGGAGACGCCGCCGTCGACGAGGAGACGGCCGTCGATCTCGCGCGGCGCGAAGATCACCGGCAGGGACATGCTCGCCCTGATCGCCGTCGCCAGGTCCCCGCCCGAGAGGACCACCGTCTCGCCGGTCACGATATCGGTGGCGACGGCGCGGAAGGGGATGCCGAGCGAATCGAAATCGGCGACCGTCGCGGCGCGGCTCGCGTGCCGCTCGAGCAGCAGGTCGATCTTCTGCCCGTCGAGGAGCCCCGGGGGCAGCGCGAGCCCCCCCCGGCCTATCCCCGGGCGGTAGTCGACGAGAAAGAGATCGTCGTCCTGCTTGCGTCGAAAGGAGCGGTCGCGGCGCGGGATGTCGTCGTCGAAGGCGTCGGCCCAGTCGATCTCGCCGATGAGCGTCTCGAGCTCGTCCGGGGTCATGCCGGCGGCGTAGAGCCCGCCGACGATCGCCCCCATGCTCGTCCCCGCGATGCAGTCGACCGGCACGCGGCGCTCCTCGAGCACCCGGAGAACGCCGATGTGCGCCGCGCCCCGCGCGCCGCCGCCCGAGAGGGCGAGACCGATCCGCGGCCGGCCGGCGGCGAACGCGGACGACCCGAGCAGCGCAACGGCGGCAAGCGCCGTGAAAAGGATTCGCGGGAGACGGCGGGATTGTGTTGTCTTCACCCGTGTAGAATACGTACAATCCTCCCGGCGATTCAAGACGAGTATTCTCTTTTTCGGACATCGCCGCACGATGCAGCGGGCGGTGACGACACGTGCCGGCGCGAACCCTCCGGAACGACGCACGCCGGCGAACGGGAGCCATGATGAGACGAACGGCGACGATGTGCGCTGCGGCGATCGCACTCCTCCTCGCCGCCGCGGCGGGGCCGGGAGCGGCCGCTGAGGAGGGGACACGCCCCGACCGCTGGGGCACCCTTCGTTTCCAGGGGATGCTCACCGCCCCCCTCGGCGAGAACAACGTCAGGCTGTGGAACGACTGCGGGGGCTCCTGGCTCGATTTCCTCTCCTTCGCCGCGACGATCCAGACGAACACCACCTGGGGGGCCGTGGCCTCGTTCGAGTACGTCCTCGGCCGGCGCATCGGTCTCGAGGCGGCCTTCCACTATTGGTACGACATCGTCGAGATGACCTACGAAGCCGGGGACTTCACCGTCGAGGGGAGCCCCAACTTCGTCTTGCCGACGATCGGCATGAACTACCACCTGCAGCCGATCGACCGGACCGACCTCTACGCCGGTGGCTTCGTCTCCCTCGGCGTGATCGTTACCGGCGTCTCCTTCGACATCGACGTCGACAGCGACATCGCCCTCGGCATGAAGCTCGGCGCCGACTACCTCATCGACGATCACTGGAGCATCGGGGGAACGCTCGACTACGTCGACTTCGGCGAGCTGAACTTCTCGCTCCTCCCGCCGGGACTCGAGGGGATCGTCTGCGACAACGGCCTCTTCGGCATCGGCCACATGAACGTCGTCACCTTCACCGCCGGGATCGGTTACCGGTTCTAGGGGCGGGCATGCCCCGGAAGAAGGGAGCACGGATGAAACGAGCCATTTTCGCCCTCCTCCTCATGCTGTTCGCCGGGGCCGCCGGAGCCATCGAGCCGGGCTCCATCCGTCTCGGCGCGACGGCCGGCATCGTCTCGGCCAGCATCACGGAGGCCCCCGCCGAATGGGATGACGACCTCGACTGGCGGACGGGATTCATCGGCGGGCTCTTCCTCGAGTACGCGATCACCGGGCAAATCGGCATCCGCCCCGAGCTCCTCTACGCGACGCGCGGCGTGGAGGCGAGCCTCTACGACGGCTTCGTCGACGTCGATCTCGACGCCGCCTTCAGCTACATCGAGCTCCCCCTCCTGCTCACCTGGACGATCGCGGAGACGGAGCGGTTCCGGCCCTTCCTCAGAGCGGGCCCCTGCTTCTGCTACCGGCTCGACGCCGAGGTCGACGTCTCGGTCCTCCTCTTTTCGGCGGGGGTGGACTTCACCGATCTCACGCACACCACCGACGTCGCCCTCATCGCCGCGGCGGGATGCGAGATCGCACTCGGCCCGGGGTACCTGATCGTGGAGGGCCGATTCCACCGGGGGCTCACGAACGTCATCCTCAGCGGGGATTTCGAGATAAACGGCTCGCGGCAGACGATCAGCGAGGACGACTTCAAGAACGTCGGCGTCCTCTTCCTCGTCGGCTACGCCCCGTGAAGAATGTCCAATCACCGGAAACGAACGGAGGAACAACCATGAAAAGAGCCGCAATCCTTCCGCCCCTGCTGTGCGCGCTGCTTTTCGCCGCGCCGGCGGCGGCCCGCGAGCCCGGCGATTACATCGCCGAGGCGCAGCATCTCGTCGAGGGAGGGAAACGCGCCGAGGCGGTCACCCTGCTCACCGAGGCGGTCGCCGAGCATCCAGAGCACTCCAACCTGTACGCCTTCCTCGGCCTCTACACGGGGATGGGGGCGGGCGAGACGCAGGACTACATGGAGGCCGGCCGGCTGATGATGCTCTCATTCGAGCAGCTCGACACATCGATCGAGCTCGATCCGGCCAATCCGCGCGGCTACCTCTACCGCGGCATCATGGGGATAAACGTGCCCGAGTTCCTCGGTCGTTTCGACGCGGGTATCGCCGATCTCGAGAAGGCCGTCGAGCTCTACGGGACGGATCGGGATCCCGCGGCCATCGAGGGGCTCGTGACCGCCTGGGGATCGTTGGCCAAGGCATACGGCAAGAAGATGGACATCCCGGCCCGGCGCGCCGCCCTCGAGAAGATCGTCGCCGTGGCCGGCGACTCCCCCGCCGCCGCACAGGCGCAGGAGGCCATCGACGCGTTGGACGCCGCCCCCGCCCCCGCGGCCGGGGAGGCCGCGCCGGACGACACGGGCGAGCTCCTCGCCCCCTCGGCAAACGACTCCGAAGCGGTGGCGGCCGCGCGGGATCGGCTCCGGGAGTCTCCCGGCGACGCGGCCCGCCTGATGGCCCTCGCGCGCGCCCTCCATGACGACGAGCGCTGGAAGGAGACCCGGAAGGCGCTGGAAGTGCACAACGCGGTCGATCCGGAGAACGCGGCGGCCTACGAGCTCCTCGCCCGCACCATCGGGAAGATCGCCGAGGTCGGCTACGACGATCAAATCCACGAGGACACCGACTACCGCTCGAGGCTCGCCTTCGAGGCGATGGCGGCGATGGACCGCGCCGTCGAGCTGGCCCCGAACGAAATGCGCCTCCGCTTCATGCGGGGCGCCTACGGGATCCTCTTCCCCTTCTTCCTCGGCAAGCACGACCAGGGGGTGGCCGATCTCGAGATGGTCGCCGACAGCGACGCCCCCGACTCGCTGCGCTCCGAGGCCCTCTACTATCTCGGCGTCGCGAAGAAGATCGAGGCCTCACGTTACTGGACCGACGTCGTCAAGAAGCATCCAGGGTCGCCGGGCGCGCGGATGGCCCTCGACGACATGCGTCCCGCCGTGCCCGCCCTCGATCCCGACGCCGCCAAGCCGCCGTTTGTCGAGATCGACGTCTCCATCGGCTTCCAGGACCAGCTTCCTCCCCAGACGGCGATCTGGATCGAGAAGGGAAACGAGGAGTACGTGGCGACGGTCTACGTCTCGGGCTTCGCCGGCTTCGTGAAGGAGAAGCAGGTGACACTCCCCGTGTGGGCGGCCGTCTCGAATTTCGAGGGGATCGACGGGGTCACGACGGCGAGCATCGACATCGGGCGGCACCTCTTCGCCTGGGATTGCACCGACTACGCCTGCCGGCGCGTGCCGGACGGCGAATACACGGTTCGCGTCGAGACGACGCACTGGCCGACGAACCTCTACCAGAACGTCGCCGCGACGATCAGGATCGGCGGCGACGAGCAACGGCGCGTCGTCGTCGAGGAGGGGGACTTCATTCCGCGGCTCGCCGTCACCTGGCGCCCGGAGTGACGCCCATGGACAGGATCGCCGTCTACACGGCCGTCTTCGGCGGCTACGAGGGGCTCGTTCGCCAGCCGCGGATCGAGGGGGTCGACTTCCTCTGCTTCGCCGACCGGCCGATCCGCGCACATGGCTGGGAGGTGCGCGTCGTCGAGTTCGAGGAGGCCGATCCCGTCCGCGCCGCGCGCAAGCGGAAGATCCTCGCCCATCGCTACCTTTCCGGCTACACGACGTCGATCTGGATGGACGGCAACTACCTCGTCGCCGGCGACATCCGGGGCCTCGCGGAGCGGGCGCTCGCCCGTGCCGACATGGCGGTCTTCAGCCACGCCCGGACCCGATCCGATCCCCGCGACTGCGTCTACGACGAGTACGAGGCGATGATGCGGATGGGACGGGAGACGGGACGCTGGAAGGACGACCCCGACGTCATGACCGCCCAGATCGAGCGCTACCGGCGCGAGGGCTACCCCGAGCGCCACGGCCTGATCTTCAGCGCGGTCCTCCTGCGCAGGCACGGCCGCCCCGACGTCGTGCGGACGATGGAGCGGTGGTGGGAAGAGCTCTCGCGGGGCTCCCGGCGCGACCAGCTGAGCTTCGACTACGCCGCGTGGAAGGAGGGGCTCGCCGTCGAGACGATCGACGGGGATCTCCGCAACAACCCGTGGTTCCACATGCTCGCCCATCACCGCCGGAGCTACGCGGCGAGCCTGCTGCGGTACCGCCTCAGGCGCCTCCTCGGGATCGTCAGGCACCGCTGACCGGTCCGCCTTTTCCTCGCCGCCCCGCGTTTCCCGGCTTCAGGAACAGCACGAAGGGCACCGACCCCGCGGCGACGACGGCGGAGAGCCTGAAGGTCGGCTCGAGCCCGATCCGGTCGGCGGCGAACCCGACGGCGAGGACGGTGAGCGAGGTGAGCATGAAGTTCAGCGTCATGTAGACGCCGTTGATGAGGGACATCCGCTTCGAGTCGATGTCATGGACGAGGGCGAGCAGAACCGGCCCCGAGGCGAAGACGAAGAAGCCGGTGACGACGAGGACGGGAATGGCGAAACGGCCGTCGACGACGATGAAGAGCCACATCAGGAAGGGATTCACCGCGGAGATCGCGAGGAGCGTCCTCTTCCTGCCGATCCGGTCGGAGACGATCCCCGCGAGGAAGGTCCCGGCGGCGCCCGAGAACTGCAGCACCGCCAGGGAGATTCCCGCGATCCAGAGCGAGGCCCCCCGCGAGGTGAGGTAGGTGGGCAGGTAGATCGTCAGCGCCGATTTCATCGCGGCCCTGCAGAGGAAGATCCCCGTGACGGAGACGAAGAAGGGCGCGAGCCGCCGCAGCGTCTCCTTCGCCCCGTCGTCGGTCTTCGCGAGCCTCTTCGGCGCCATCGAGACGTCCCGCAGCGCGTACCAGAGCATCCCCGAGGCGGCCGCCCCGACCGGGGCGAGGCGCCAGCTCCCCTCGAGGCCCCAGAGGGAGACGGCGCCGAGTATCGCCAGGGGCCCGAGGGTGCGGGCCAGCTCGCCGCCGAGCATGTAGAAGCTCATCCCCCGCCCGATCCGCCCGGTCGACACGTGCCGCATCATCACCGGCGCCGTCACGTGGAAGACGGCCGAGGAGACGCCGGCGACGAGCAGGAGGATGACGAGAACGGCGTAGGCCGGCGCGAGGCCGAGGAAACTCATCGCGACCGCCGTGAGCCCCGGCGCGATGATGATGAACCAGCGAATGCAGATCCGGTCGGCGACGAGGCCGAGAAAGGGGTTCGCGAGGGCGGGGATCCGCCGGACGACGTCGAGGAGCCCCGCCATGAAGACGGTCAGCCCGAACCGGTCGATCAGCAGCGGGAGGACCGGCGCGAGAAAGGCCGAGGGGGTGTCGTGCACGAGGTGCGCGAGGGAGACGGCGAGCACCTTGCCGAGATTGCCGCGCGGTCGATCCTCAGTCATCGTCAGTCCCCGCCGGGCGCCGCCGCCGTTCCGATAATACCCCGGCGACCGGCCGACCCCGCGCGCCGCAGCCGCCCCGCGCCCGGCAGTTCCGGGCGAACGCCGTATGATACAGGGGCGGTCGACCGCGGCGCAAAGGGTATCTTCCCCCGCGGCCGCCGTCGCTCCCCGGGCGCCGGCAGCGAAGCGCACACTTGCCAGGGAGACGCGGACCTGATTTACTCGTGTGCGGACCCCGCGCGGACCGGCCGCGGCCGGTCGACGGTTCGTCATCCGGCGGAGAGGAGAGCGGCGTGAAACTCGAGCAGACCTTCATGGACTTCATGCTCCACCACCAGGAAAGCCACCGGCGGAGCTACAACTTCCTCGTCCTCCTCGAGGCGGTGCAGACCGCCGCGAAGTACATCCAGTACTTCTACGGGACCGGCTCGATCAAGAACCTCATGGGCGAGGCGGGCTTCACGAACGTCCAGGGCGAGAACGTGATGAAGATGGACGACATCGCCGACTCGATCGTCATGCACTACCTGCGGCGCTCCAACCAGGTGATCTTCGCCGTCACCGAGGAGGAGCCCGACCCGGTGCCGCTCAACGAGGACGGCGGCCGCTACTTCATCTACTACGATCCCCTCGACGGATCGAGCAACATCAAACACAACCTCCCCGTCGGCTTCATGTTCGCCGTGGCCAAGCGCAATCTCGACGGCCCAGAGGACGGGCACCTGCGGAAGGGCTCCGAGCTCCGCGCGGCGGGGATCTTCCTCATCCCGAGCGGCGTCTTCACCCTCGCCCTCGCCGACACGGGGGTCTTCCGCTTCCACATGGACGAGACGATGACCTACGTCATCCCGGAGAACGCCGAGCGGCTCGTGCTGCCGGAGAGCGAGCGCGACTGGGAGCTTTCCTTCAACTCGGCCAACAGGAGCGCCTTCGCGCCCGCGGTCCGCGAGTGGATCGGGGAGCACGAGTCGTCGTACGCCTTCCGCTACATGGGATCGCTCGCCGGCGATTTCCACCGCCTGCTCACGAACGGCGGGATGTTCATGTATCCGGCGATCGTCGACCACCCGCGACCGGAGAAGAACCGTCCCGGCGGGAAGCTCCGCCTCCTCTACGAGGCGAACGTGGCCGCCTTCATCGCCCGCGAGGCGGGCGGCGCGGCGATCGACGAGAACGGCGACGACATCCTCGGCATCGAGCCCGCCTCGCCGCACCAGCGGACGGCCCTCTACGTCGGCTCGCGCTCGCTCGTCGAGGACATGCGTTCGCGGCTGCGCGCGTGACCGCCGCGATGCGGCCGGTCACCGTTCGCGCCGCGGTTCCCAGCGGATGTGGAGGTTCCAGTCGGGATCGTCGGCCTTGAAGAGGCCGCCGTAGATGGCGCCGAGCGCCGCCGCGGCCCCGGCGATCGCCCAGGTCTCGTCTTCCCCCCACGCCCCCGTCATCATGCCGAAGGCGCCGACGGCGCCACCCGCCGTCATCCCCGCCGCGGCGCCCATCCATGCGCACTGCGACGGCGTCGCCCGGTACGTCTCGTAGCCGAGGAGCCGCTCGGCCCGCCCGGAGAAGGCGGAGGACATGACGGTGATCGTCGGACTGGCCAGGTAGCGGCGGTCGGGGAGCATCGACCACGCGATCGAGGCGAAGGAGGCGAGGCTGTCGGAGGCGGCGGTCGAGTCGGCCGGCGACGCGACGCCCCCGCCGGCGGCAGCGACGGCGCCCGGCGCGAGCAGGAAGAAGGCCAGCGCCGCGCATGCAACCCGGCGGATCATCCGGCGTCCCCGTCGAGTGGCGGCATCCCCTCGTAGCGGACGACGCGCTCCAACAGGCCGGCGAAGACGAAGCTGGCGTTCATGTGATCGCGCTCGTCGAGGCCGATCCGCCGGAAGACGTCGGCCCAGGTGGCGAGATCGGCGTAGCGGGCGACGAGCGCGCTGCCGACTGGCTGCGTTTCCCACTCGGGATGCGCCTCGACGAAGGCCGCGTAGACGTGTTCGGCGTGGTCCTCGAACTCGGCGTTGAAGAGGAAGGCCCGCCTGATGTCGACGAGGGCCATGAGGCGGGTGATGATGCGGTAGCCGGCGACCATGAGCCAGGGGATCGGCCGGCGGAGGTACCAGGGATCGCCGCGCCCCTCAGCCACCATCTTCTCGTGTATGACGAGGAGATGCAGGTACTCGTTGTCCTGCGCCTTTCTCCCCCACGCAATGATCGCCCGCGCCCGGGAGACGGCCGACGGATCGCCGTAGCGGTCCGTCATGCGCTCGTACTGCCTCGTCTCCCACGCGCGATAGGGGATGCCGGCGAGGATCTCGACGAGCTTCGCCTTGGCGAGGGTCGTCCGGCGGCCCGTGACGAGATCCATCATCGCGAAGAAGAGGCGCGCGGCCGCCGAGTAGCGGAGGCGCGGCCGTTCGAGCGTGGCCTGCTGTTCCCTGCGAAGATCGATCGGCATGTGCATCTCCTTCCCGGGCGCAGTGTACCCGATTCCCCCGGCGGACGCACGCCCCGAATCCGCCGCACGCGGCCCGCTCGTACCCGTTTGCGTCCGTGGTCCCTTCCGTGTTATCGTAGAGGGAGGATAGTCCGCATTCCCCGGCCGCTCTCCCACGGAAGGCGACACGCACCGATGAAGCACCGCACCGGAAGAGCACTCGCCGTCCTGGCCGTCGCCGCCGCCATCATGGCCCCGATCGATCTTTCGGCCGTCCCCGTCACCTTCCAGGTGAGGATGTCGTACCAGGCGGAGCTCGGCCGCTTCGATCCCGAAAGCGATTTCGTCGACGTGGCCGGCAGTTTCAACGGATGGGGGACCGACCCCCTCACCCCCCTCCACGACGCAGACGGCGACACCGTCTACGCCGTCACCCTCGACGGGTTCAGCCCGGACGAGCAGATCGAGTTCAAGTTCCGCATCGACGGACAGTGGGACGGGACCGAGGAGTTCCCCGGCGTCGGCAACAACCGGTCGTACACGGTGCTGGAGAGCGGCAACATCGTGGACGTCTGGTACGACGATCTCGAGCCCGGCGCGAACTCGGGCGAGCTGTACTGGTGGAACGACCGCGTCTTCTACGAGATATTCGTGCGCAGTTTCTCCGACGACGACGGGGACGGCATCGGCGACTTCACCGGCCTCACGCGGAAGCTCGACTACCTCAACGACGGCGACCCGGCGACGACGGACGACCTCGGGATCACCGGCATCTGGCTGATGCCGATACACGACTCGCCCAGCTACCACGGCTACGACGCCGTCGACTACCGCTCGATCCATCCCGACTACGGGACGATGGCCGATTTCCAGACCTTCCTCGACGCCGCGCACGCGCGCGGCATCAAGGTGATCATCGACTTCGTGATGAACCACTGCTCGAACGCGCATCCCTGGTTCCAGGCCTCGGCCGCCGGCGATCCCTCGTACCGCGACTGGTTCCGGTGGTCGCAAAACGACCCGGGCCAGACCGGCCCCTGGGGCCAGCAGGTCTGGCACTGGAACGCCTCGGGCTGGTTCTACGGCCTCTTCTGGTCGGGGATGCCCGATCTCGACTACGAGACGCAGGCGGTCAAGGACGAGATGTTCGATACGGCCGCCTGGTGGCTCGACTCGGTCGGGGTGGACGGGTTCCGCCTCGACGCCGTCCTCTACATCCGCGAGGAGGGCGACCAGCTCCAGAACACGCCCGCCACGTTCGCTTTCTGGGAGGACTACACGGCGCACGTGAAGGCGGTCGCGCCCGGCGTCCTCTCGGTCGGCGAGGCGTGGACGTCGACGAGCACCGTGCTGCAGTACGTCACGAACGACCGCCTCGATTTCTGCTTCGAGTTCGATCTCGCGTACGCGATCCTCGGCGCGGCCGCGGGCGGCGACGCGGAATGGCTCGAAAGCAAGGCCGGCCAGGTCTACGATCTCTACCCCTTCCTGCAGTACGGCACGTTCCTCACGAACCACGACCAGGACCGCGTCATGAACGCGCTCGGCTTCGACGAGGGCAAGGCCCGGCTCGCCGCGGGGATCTACCTGACCCAGCCCGGCATCCCCTTCGTCTACTACGGCGAGGAGATCGGCATGGTCGGCTCGGGCGCCCACGAGTACATCCGCACGCCGATGCAGTGGACCGACGGTGCGAACGCGGGCTTCACCTCCGGCACGCCCTGGCAGGCGGTCAACGGCAACTACGAGCAGTACAACGTGCAGACGGAGGAGCAGGACCCCGGATCGCTCCTCGAGTGGTACAAGCTGCTCATCGGCGCGCGGAACGGATCGGCGGCGCTTCGGCGCGGCGCCTACTGGCCGCTGGCCGCCTCCGCCTCCCCCGTGCTCGCCTTCGTGAGGACGTACGCCGGGGAGACCGTGCTCTGCATGGCCAACACCGCCGACCACGCCCTCGCGAGCATCACCCTGACCGGCTCGGCGGCCACCCTGGAGCCGGGCGAGATGCGGCTCGCCAACCTCCTCGTCTCCGGCGACACCCTCGACGTCGCCGTCGGTTCGGCGTACGAGATCGCCGGCATCTCCCTCGATGCGTACGAGGTGGCCGTCTACCGGTTCGCGGGCGAGGTGACCGGCGTCGAGACCGGCGGCGGTCTCCCGCCCTGCGCCGGCCCGCGCCTCGGGCGGAATTACCCGAATCCCTTCAACCCCTCGACGACGATCACGTTCGAGCTCCCCCGCGACGCGCGCGTCGATCTCTCGATCTACGACGTCCGCGGCGGTCACGTCCGGACGGTCGCCGGCGGCCTCCTCGCCGCGGGGCACCGGGAAGCGCGCTGGGACGGCCGCGACGAGGCGGGGAACGCCGTGAACTCGGGCGTCTACTTCTGCCGCCTCACCGCCTGCGACCGGACGCTCACCCGCAAGCTGGTGCTGCTGCGCTGATCGCTACGCGATCCGCTCCACCCCCGTCGCCACGAGGTTCTCCACGCCGAGATCGCTCTCGACGCGCCCCCGCACGAGGAAGGGGCCGCGGCGCCCGGCGAGCGCGCGCGCCGCGCGCCGGTAGACCCGCGGGAAGAGGACCGCCTCGAAGCGCCCCCGCTCGTCTGAGAAGGTGACGAAGAGCATCTGCTCGCCGGTCGTCTGCGTTCGCGTGCCCGAGACCGAGGCCTTCCAGCCGACGACGGCCACATCCCGCCCCGCGAGGCGGGGCAGGTCGGTGGAGAAGACGGCCCCCGCCTCCCGGCGCGCGGCGGCGACCGGCCCCGCGAAGATCGCCAGGGGATGCGCCCCGACGGCGAGGTCGAGGAGCTCCCGCTCGATCGCCAGGCTCTCCGCCGGGCCGTAGTCGGGGAGGCGCGGGAGGCGCGCGACGAGGGGGGCGGGATCCTCGCCGGAGAAAAGCAGGCGCAGCTCCCAGAGGAGCGCGGGGCGCGAGGGGCCGAGCGTGGCCATCGCCCCGCAGCGGACGAGGTTCTCCGCCTCCTCGCGCGAGGCCCCGGTCTTCCCGAGAAACTCCCCGAGCGAGAGGAAGGGGCGCCGCCCGACGATCCGCTCCGCCGTGCGCGCCGGGAGCCCCTTCACCTGCATGAGCCCCACGCGCAGCCTGCGCCCCTCGCCGTGGAAGCGGACCCGGCCGCGGTTCACGCAGGGCGGGAGTATCTCGAGCCCCATCCGCCGCGCCTCCTCCACGTACTCCTCGCGCGAGTAGTAGCCGCCCCCGTTCGAGAGGACGGCGGCCATGAACTCGGCCGGGTAGTGCGTCTTCCAGTAGAGGCTCTCGAAGGACTCGAGCGCGAAGGAGGCCGAATGGGCCTTGCAGAACGCGTAGCCGGCGAAGGAGGCGATCGCCTCGAAGATCTCCGCGGCGGCCGCGGCGGAGATCCCGCGGCGGCGCGCCCCGTCGAGAAAGGAGCCACGGTAGGCGGCGAAGGTCTCCCCCCGGCTCTTGAAGGACATGCAGCGGCGCAGCCCGTCCGCCTCGGCGCAGCTCATCCCCGCCACGGCCACGGCGATCCGGATCACCTGCTCCTGGTAGATCAGCACGCCGTGGGTGTCGGCGAGGACCGCGGCGACGGCCGGGTGCATCGCCGCCACCGGCTCGAGGCCGAGGTGGCGGCGCAGGTAGCGCTGCTTGCCGCCGTGGCTCGAGACGCCGGGGCGGATGATCGAGGAGAGCGCGGTGAGCACCTCGAAGTCGTCGCAGCGCGCCTGGCGGATCAGCTGCGCCATGATCGGCGACTCCACGTAGAAGCACCCCTCGGTCCGGCCGCGCCGCATCGCCGCGCGGGTCGCCGGGTCGGCGAGGCAGTCGATCCGCTCGGGGTGGAGCGGGCGTCCCTCGTGCTCCGCCGCCGCGGCGGCCGCCTCCTGGATGACGGCGAGCCCCTTCTGCCCGATGACGTCGATCTTCAGCAGCCCCGCCTCCTCGATCTCGTACATCGACCACTGGGCGACCTCGAGCCCCCGGCCGCAGCGCTGGAGGGGGACGAGATCGGTCACGGGCCCCGGGCTCACGACGAGGCCGCAGGGGTGGGCGGCCATGTGGCGGGGAAAGCGGCCGATCCTGGCGGCGAGCGGGACGAGGGTGCGAAGCGGCTCCTCCTCGAGGGGGAGACCGGCCGCCGCCGGGGAGGCGGCGCGCAGCTCCTCGAGCCGGTCGATCGGGGCGTAATGGGGGATCGCCCGGATGAAGGGGGCCACCTCCCCCTCGGGGATCCCGAGGGCCTTCGCCGTCTCGCGCAGCGCCGCCCGCGCCCGGAGCGTGCTGAACGCGCCGATCATCGCCACGCGGTCGTGCCCGTAGCGGCGGAAGATGTAGCGCAGGACCTCCTCGCGGTCGTCGGTGGCGAAATCGAGGTCGAAGTCGGGAAGCTGCTCGCGCCCGGGGTTGAGGAAGCGCTCGAAGAAGAGGTCGTGGCGCAGCGGGTTGACGTGGGTGATCCCGAGGGCGTACGAGACGATGCTGTTCCCCGCCGAGCCGCGGCCCAGCGAGCGCATCCCGCGCGAGCGGGCGAAGCGAACGATGTCCCGGCAGACGAGGAAGTAGTCGGCGAGGTCCTTCGCCTCGACGACGGCGAGCTCGCGCTCGAGCGCGTGGACGGCGCGGCGCCACTCGTTTGGATCGGCGCCGGGCGGGGGATCGCCGCCGGCGCCGCCGCACCGGTGCGGGGCCGCAGGCGGCGCACCGGCCGCCGCGGAGTCGTCCGCGCCCGATCCGCCGCGCGCCGCGCGCTCTTCATCTGCCGATCCGCCGCGCGCCGCCCCGCCGGCTCCCCAGCCTCCGCGGTCGCCGTCGCGCCCGCCCCCCGCGCCGAAGCGGCGCCGGAGCCCCCCGCGGGCGAGGCGCCGGAGCGCTCCGGCGGCCGTCTCCCCGGGCGAAAGGGCGAAGCGGGGCAGCTTGCGGCTGTCGAGGTCGAGCTCGCAGCGGCACGCGGCGGCGACGCGGCGCGTCTCCTCGACCGGGGCGGGATCGCCGGCGAAGACCCGCGCCACCTCGGCCGGGTGGTGGAGAAAGCACCCGCGCGGCCCGGCGGCGCCGGGCGGGAGCGTGCCGATCGTCGTGCGGGTGCGGATCGCCGCCAGGAGGCAATGGACATGGTAATCGCCCGGGTCGACGAACCACACCTCCCCCGCCGCGACGGCCGGCGCGCCCGTCTCTTCGGCGAGGCGCCGCAGCCGCCAGCGCCGGCGGTCCCACGCCGGTCCCGCGGCGACGGGGAGGGCCACCCGCAGCCCCCGGCGACCGGCGAGGAGACGCACGACGCGCTCGTCGTCGGCGAGCGTGAAGACGTCGTCGCCGAGGCCGGCGAGGGCCTCCGGCAGCAGGAAGCCGTCGTCGCAGCGGCGGCGCGTGACGAGGCGCGAGATCGCCGCGTAGCCCTCCGCGCTGCGCGCGAGGAGGGTCGCCCGCGCGCCCCCCGGCCACGGCCCCCGCCCCGGCGGGTAGCCGGGCGCGTCCGTCCCCCGCTCCCCGGCCGTCCAGGGGCCGGTCACCTCGGCGCCGAAGAGGGGCCGCACCCCCGCATCCCGGCAGGCCCGGCGGAAGGGGACGACGCCGTGGAGCGCGTCGGTGTCGGTGAGGGCCAGGGCCGGCAGCCCCGCCGCCGCCGCCGCGGCGACGATCCGTTCGACCGGATCGGCCCCGGCGAGGATCGAGAAGCAGGAGTGGACGCGGAGGGGAACGTACGTCATGGCTCCCGTCCCCCGCGGCGCCGATCGCGGCGGACGACGGCCGGCGCCGAACGGGGCCGCGCGGCGGCCGGGCCCGCCGCGCGCGATCCATCGAGGGCGGGCCAGGCGCGCCCCGGCGCCGCGGCGCGGTCGCCGAACCGCTCGCGCAGCCCGTCGAGGGCGAGGCAGAGCCGCCGCGCCCGCTCGCGCGGTCCGGGGCCGCCGGCGAAGAGATCGATCTGGAGCGGCTCGGGCTCGACGACGAGGGCGCAGAGGCGCAGGCGGCGGACCCTGACCCGGCGGGTGCAGAGCCGCGCGAGCGCCCCGCGCGCCGCCGCGAAGAGGTCGTCGTCGAGCGACGAGGCTCCCCCCGGGCCGTTCCCCCGCCCGCCCGCCCCCGGGGCGGAGCGCTCCGTTCCGGACCGGCAGATCGCCGCGCGGCCGCGGGCGGCGACTTCGTCGGCGTACCCGATCTCGAGTTCGAGGCGGCGCGCGAGGAGGCGTTCCCCGCGGAGACGGGCGCCGAGGCGCCCGGCGAGCAGCGCGAGGTGCGCCTCGACGCGGCGGCGGCTCACCCGGTCCGGCTCGAGGACCGTCTCGACGACGAACCGCGTGTCGGGGGCCGGACACGGCCGGACCACGGAATCGTCCTCTCCCCGCGCCCCGCGGTAAAGCCGGCGTCCCCAGGGGCCGAAGACGGCGGCGAGGATCTCCTCGTCGAAGAGGAGCAGGTCGCCGACCCGGGCGACGCCGAGGAAGCGGAGCTCCCCGGCGCGGCGCGGCGGCACGGGCGGGAAGCGGTCGATCGGCACGGGATCGAGAAAGGCCCGCTCGTAGCCGGGATAGACGTCGACGAGGCTCTCGCGCTTCGCCGTGCGCGAGGCGACGTGGCTGACCAGCTTGCTCGTGGCCACCCCGAGAGAGACGTCGAGCCCCGTTTCGTCGCGGATCTCCCGCCGGATCCGGCTCCCCGCGTCGAGGACGCGCCCGAAGAGGCGTTCGCAGCCGGTGTAGTCGACGTAGCCCTCGTCGAGCGAGTCGGTCTCGACGAGGGGGCTGTAGCGGCGCAGCACGTCGAAGACGGCAGCCGAGGCGCGGCGGAAGAGATCCCAGTCCGGGGGCGGGAAGGCGCCGGACGGGGAGAGGCGCTTCGCCGTCGAGACGGTCATCCCCCGGACGACCCCCTCGCCGCGCGCCTCGTAGGAGGCGGAGAAGACCATTCCGCGCGGCGCCGGCCCGGCGACCACGACGGGGCGCCCGCGAAGCGCCGGATCGCGGAGCCGCAGGATCGATGCGTAGAAATCGTCCGTGTTGACGTGCAGGATCGCGCGCTGCATCGATCGTCCCCCCGCGTCCGCGCCGCGTCGGCCGGTCTACAGCCGCCGCCTGATGCCGATCACCACGCCGAGGACCTCCAGCGCGTCCTCGGGCCCCGTCCACCGCCGCAGCGTCTCGGCCTTCCCCCGGCGGACGAGCGCGAGCTCGTCGACGCGCGGCGGCCGGCCGGTCTCGATGAGCAGCCGGTCTCCCTCGCGGACCTCGCCGTTGGCGGAGAGGACGGCATCGACGGTGCGGTAGACGAACGACACTGGCGATCCTCCGTGGCGGTCACGCGCCCGAATAGCGGCGGATCAGGCCGACGACCACGCCGCGCACCTCGACCCGGCCGGCGTCGAGGACGGTCTCCTCCATCGCCGGGTTCGAGGGGCGGAGCCGCACCCGGCCGCCCTCCTGGTAGAAACGCTTGACGGTGGCGGCCTCCCCGTCGACGAGCACGACGGCGAGCGCGCCGTTCTCGACGCGGCTGCGGCTCGAGACGACGATGAGATCGCCGTCGAGGATCCCGTCGCCGGTCATCGAGTCCCCCGCGACGCGCAGCGCGAAGGTCTCGCCGCGCCCGGCGAACCCGCGGGGAAGCGGGATCGTCTCGGGGGTCTCGATCGCCTCGATCGGCTCGCCGGCGGCCACCCGCCCGGCGAGGGGAACCTCGGCGTCGGCGTCCCCGGCGACCGGCTCGACGGCCCGCGCCCGGTGCCCCTCGCGCCGGATCGCCCCCCGGCGCTCGAGGTTGACGAGGTGCTCGTGCACGGTGCTGACGGCGGAGAGCCCGAAGTGCGCGGCGATCTCCCCGATCGACGGCGCGTAGCCGCGCGACGCGCGGAAGGAACGGATGAAGTCGAGTATCTCGCGCTGGCGCCTGGTGAGCGCGGTCATGGCTGGCCTCCCGTCGCGGCCGGACACCGTGTCCGCCCGCACCGGGAAGCATACCCGAACAAAAACCGAAAATCAAGCGCAAAAAAAGGCCGCCGGGAGGCGCCCGGACCGCCCGCGGCGACGGAACCGGCGGGAAGGCCGGTGCGGGTCGCCCGCCGGCGGCGGGGCCGCGCGGCCGCGCCCCTCACGCCCCGTCGATCGTCTCGCGCACCTTCCGCAGGAGCGCCTCGACGGTGAAGGGCTTCCGGATGAAGGGGATGTCGGCGTCGTGGACCTCGCGGCTCACGACCGCGTCCTCCGTGTAGCCCGACATGAAGAGCACGCGCGCCGGGCCGCCGCGGAGGCGGAGCGCGTCGGCGAGCTCGCGCCCGCCCATCCCGGGCAGCACGAGATCGCTCACGGCGAGGTCGAAACGGGCCGCCTCGCAGGCGGCGAGCGCCTCCGCCGGGTCGGCCGCGACCGTCACGCGGTAGCCGTGCCCGGCGAGGATGCGCGCGACGAGCGCCCGCACGGCGTCCTCGTCCTCGATGACGAGAACCGCCTCGGTCCCCGTTTCCGGCGGCAGGGCCCGGGGCGCCGCCGGCTCGTCGACCGGCTCGTCGACCGCCGGCAGGTAGACGCGGAATTCGGCGCCCTTCCCCGGGCTGCTCTCCACGTCGATGCTCCCCCCGCCCTGCGTGACGATGCCGTAGACGGTCGAGAGGCCGAGCCCCGTCCCCCACTCCGGCTTCGTCGTGAAGAAGGGCTCGAAGATCCGCGAGATGGTGTCGGCGTCCATGCCGACGCCGTCGTCCTCGACGGCGAGCAGCACGTACCGCCCGGGCGCGACGCCGGCGTGCGCACGGGCGTACTCCTCGCCGAGATCCACGTTGCCGGTCCGCAGCGCGATGCGGCCGCCGGCGGCGATCGCGTCCCGCGCGTTGACGACGAGGTTCATCACGACCTGCTCGATCTGCCCGCGGTCGGCCCTGACGTGGGCGAGCGACGGCGCGAGATCCGTCTCGAGCCGGACGTTCTCGCCGATCATCCGCCGGAGCATCCGGTCGAGGTCGACGACGACGCCGTTGACGTCGATGACGGCGGGCTGGATGATCTGCCGGCGGCTGAAGGCGAGCAGCTGGCTCGTCAGGGCGGCGGCGCGCTCGGCGGCGCGGCGGATCTCGTCGATGTCCTCCCGGTTCGGATCTCCGGGCCCGAGCTGTTCGGCCACCATGTCGCCGTACCCCAGGATGGCGGTGAGCAGGTTGTTGAAATCGTGGGCGACCCCCCCGGCGAGCCGTCCGATCGCCTCCATCTTGACCGAGTGCCGCAGCTGCGCCTCGAGGGAGATCCGATCGGTGATGTCGGTGATGAATCCCTCGAGGGCGATCGTCTCGCCCCCCGCGCCGCGGATCGCCCGCCCCTGCTCCCAGACCCATTTCGTTTCGCCGCTCTTCGTTTCGATGCGGTACTCCATCTGGAAGGGGCGGTCCGCGGCGACGCTCTCCTGCACCGTCTCCCAGACCATCGGCCGGTCGTCAGGATGGATGAGATCCCCGTACCCGATCCCGCCCTCGTCGACGAGCTCCGCCGTGTCGTAGCCGGTGAGCTCGACGAGGGCGCCGCCGATGTACTCCATCGGCCAGTCGGGGGCGTTGAGGCACCGGTAGGCGATCCCCGGGAGGTTGCCGATCAGGGTGGAGAGCCGGCGCTCGCTCTCGACGAGCGCCTCGTCGCGCCGGCGCAGTCCGGTGATGTCGGTGACGATGCCGAAGCTCCCCGCGTACCCCCCGTCCCCGTCGAAGAGCCGCGCCGGCGAGACGAGCGCCCAGATCACGCCGCCGTCCTTGCGGCGCAGGCGCACCTCGTAGCGTTCCGCGATGTCGCTGCGACGCCGGTCGAGCTTCGCCTCGACGAGCGCCCGGTCCCGTTCGTCGACGAACTCGAGGACTTTCCGCCCGATCAGTTCGCCGCGCGAGCGGCCGAGCATCGTCGCGAGGCTCGCGTTCGCGTAGGTGACGACGTCCTTCGTGTTGATGACGTGGAACCCCTCCTGCATCGTCTCGATCAGGGTGCGGAACCGCTCCTCGCTCTCGCGCAGCCGCCGTTCCGTCTCGACGCGCGCGGTGATGTCGCGCACCGTCTCTATCGCGCCGACGACCTCGCCGTCGGCGTCGAGAAGCGGCGAGGCGTTCACCCAGATGTGGGCGCCGCGCCCACCGAAGAGGGACTGGACGTAGGTCTCGGCGTAGATCCTGTCGCCTCGGCGGTCGACGTAGTCGTACAGGGCCTCGTCTTCCTGGTCGCTCTCGGCGATCAGGTCGATGACGACCGGGCGGCGTTTCCCGTAGAAGGGGACGGCGTAGGCGTAGTCGCCCTTGCCGAGCATCTCGTCTTTCGGAACGCCCGTCATCTCCTCGATGGCGCGGTTCCAGGCGATCACCCGCCGGTCGCGATCGATGACGAAGGCGGCATCGGGAAGGAACTCGATGATGTCGCCGAGAAGATCGCGGGCGGCCCGGAGATCGGCCTCGACCCGGCGGCGCTCGGTCACCTCCTCGACCACGCCGACGGCGAAGAGGACCGCCCCGTTCTCGTCCCGGATCGGCGAGGCGGAGAGACGCACCCAGATCGTCTCGCCGTCCTTGCGGAGATAGCGCTTCTCGACGCTGTAGGAATCGATCTCGCCGCGCCTCATCCGCCCGAGACGGTCGAGATCCGCGCCGAGGTCGTCTGGATGCGTCGTCTGCCGGAAATCCATGCCGAGAAGCTCGTCGGCCGTGTAGCCGGTGATCTCGCAGAAGCTGCGGTTGACGCGGATGTATCTCCCCTCCGCCGTCGTGTAGACGATGCCGAGCGCGGCCTGGTCGAAGATCGCGCGGAAGATGCGCCCGCTCTCGACGAGGCGCCGGATCCCGGGATCGGATGGCAGGTTATCGGGGATGTTGTCCTGATTCACGCTCTCTCCTCGGGGTGGCGTACGGACAGGCAAGTACGGTCCGCCTCGAACAACTGCCAAGGAGGAGCCGCGGGCGGCGGCGGACTCACCATGTGTGCCGATCTGGACCCTTGATGAGATTGAGGAACTCCATGCGCGTCTTGGAGTCGCTGCGGAAGGCGCCGAGCATGGCGCTCGTGATGATCAAGGCGTCCCGCTTGCGCACGCCCCGCATCGCCATGCAGAGATGGACCGCCTCGATCGTGACGGCGACACCCATCGGGTTGAGATGATCCATCAGCGTCCGGGCGATCTGGTTGGTCAGCCGCTCCTGCACCTGGAGGCGCCGCGAGAAGATCCGCACGATCCGCGGGATCTTCGACAGGCCGATGATCTTGCCCCGCGGGATGTAGGCGACGTGGCACTTGCCGAAGAAGGGGAGCAGGTGATGCTCGCACATGCTGTACATCGAGATGTCCTTGGCGATGACCATCTCGTCGTACTCCTCCTCGAAGATCGAACCGGCGAGGACCTCGTCGACGTCCTCGCGGTACCCGCTCGTGAGGAAGCGGAGCGATTCCTCGACACGCTCGGGCGTCCTCACGAGCCCCTCGCGGTCGGGATCCTCGCCGATCTCGGCGAGCATTCTGCGGATCAGTTCCTGCATGGGGCCTCCTTCCCGCGCCGGTGCGCGGCGGGAAGAGGATAGCATCATCGGGGCGCTTTTTCAAACAACGCGCGGACGCGCGCGTAGGATTCCCCGTCGGCGAGCTGGTAGTGCGGCGATTCGTTGACGCAGGCGAAGAGGGGACGGCGCCGGTAGGACCAGGCGAAGAAGGAGGCGAGCGAATCGCAGTCGTTGCCCGCCATGAGGTACTTCTTGACGAAGGGGATCGACTCGGCGCTCATCCGGTAGAGGGGAAGAGCGCTCAGCTCGGCGTCGGTCATCGACGGGTCCTCGCGGAAATCGATCACGCGGTCGTTCGAGGTGATCGTCACCAGTCCGCCGCCCCGGAAGACGTGGCGCGGATGGGCGCTCGTCACGGCGACGACGTCGCCCTCGCGCCGTGCGCAGCAATCGATGAAGGAGCCGATCGGGAAGTTGAAGATGCTCCCGCCGAGCGACAGCAGGATGCTCTTCTTGAACCGCTTCCGCGTGCAGATGCTCTCGAGCTCGGCGACGATCCCGGGGTCGTCCTCGGGGGCCATGGCGCCGTTGCTGGACAGCTCGACCTTCCCCATGTACCGGCATCCCCGCAGCCATTCCTTGAAGAAGGGATGGTAGAGGGCGTTCGTCCGCACATGGATCGTCTCCACCGCGGGGGCCGCGCTGAAGAACGCGAGCAGATGGTCGATCACCGGCTTGCCGCCGACATCGAGAAGCGACCGCGGGAGCTTCTCGGTCTCCCCCGCCAGCCATTCCTGGAATTCGGTCGCGAGCACGACGGCCTGCATCGGTCGTTCACCCCTTGAAATAGAACGGTTAACTATCCCACAAGATATTGTTCATTATAATAAAAGATTTGTCATATTCCGCAAACAAAAACGGGCGTTCGCCAAAAAAATCCGCGGGGAGCCGATGCTCCCCGCGGATCGTCATTGTTCGCTCGCGCCGCGTCCGGCCGGCGCCCGGGCTGATCGTGCGCGCATCGATCCGGCGCGCCGCCCGCGTCCGCGACCGTGTCAGCTCGCCGCGTTGCCGTGCGTCTTCGGCGCCTTGAGGAACAGCGCGATGACCGCGGCGACGAGGCAGGAGACGCCGGCGATCACGAATGGCCGGACCCATGCCCCCACGTCTCCCGCGGCGGCGTCCTTGAAGTAGCCGGCGATCTGCGGCCCCGCGATCCCGGCGACGCCGTAGGCGAGGAAGACCCAGCCGTAGTTCGTACCGAGGTTGCGGTTGCCGAAGAAATCGGCGGTCGCCGCCGGGAAGAGGGCGAAGTTGCCGCCGAAGTTGAAGCCGATGATGCACGCCCCGGCGACGAGCCCGGCGACGGTGTGCCCCATCCGGAAGAAGAGCAGCATGATGACGCCCTGGAAAAGGCACATCAGGAAGAGGGCGATCTTGCGGCCGATGCGGTCGGAGACGGTTCCCCAGACGATGCGGCCGAGGCCGTTCAGGATGGCGTACCAGGCCATCGCCGTGCCGGCGGTGATCCCCGCCGTCGCCGCCGTCCGGGCGCCGCTCGCCTGCAACGCGTCGATCCCGAAGAGGCGGATCACGCCGATCACCATGAGGCCGGCGAGGGCCGAGCCGGTGAACATCAGCCAGAGCCCCCAGAACTGCGGCGTCCGGAGCATCTCGCCGCTCGAGAGATCGACGGCGCCGGTCGCCGCCGCGCCGCCCGAGGCGACCGGCGGCGACCAGCCGGCCGGCCGGTAGCCGGCGGGCGGGTTCT
>JAFGEZ010000014.1 GCA_016931295.1 Candidatus Krumholzibacteriota bacterium | reverse complement strand
GTCGTCGGCCTGATGAACGAGCACCAGGTCACGATCGGCGAGACGACGTGGGGCGGCCGCCACGAGCTGCACGACTCCACGGCCGTTGTCGATTACGGGAGCCTGATGTTCCTCGCCCTCCAGCGCGCGAAGACCGCCCGGGAGGCGATCGAGGTCATGACCGCGCTCGTCGCCGAGCACGGCTATTACAGTTCGGGCGAGTCCTTCTCGATCGCCGATCCGAACGAGGTCTGGTTCATGGACCTGATCGGCAAGGGCCCCGGCAACACGGGCGCCGTCTGGGTCGCCCGCCGGATCCCCGACGGCTACATCTCGGCCCATGCCAACCAGGCCCGCATCAGGCAATTCCCCATGGATGACAGGAAGAACTGTCTCTACGCGCCGGACGTGATCGAACTGGCGCGCGAGAAGGGGTACTTCGACGGATTAAACGAGGAATTCAGCTTCGCCGACGCCTACGCGCCCCTCGACTACGGCGCGCTCCGCTTCTGCGAGGCCCGCGTCTATGCCATGTTCAACCGGGCCGCCCCCTCGCTCGGCCTCTCGATGGACTACGTGAAGGGCGTCGAGGGCGCCGAGCCGATGCCCCTCTTCATCAAGCCCGATCGCCCTCTCTCCGTCCACGACCTGATGGAATTCATGCGCGACCACTTCGAGGGAACCGATTTCGACATGACGACGGACGTCGGCGCGGGGCCGTTCTCCTGCCCCTATCGCTGGCGGCCGCTCACCTGGGACGTCGACGGGACGACCTACTGCAACGAACGGGCGACCTCGACGCAACAGACGGGATTCTCCTTCGTGTCGCAGTGCCGCTCGTGGCTTCCCGACCCGATCGGCGGCGTCTTCTGGTTCGGCGTCGACGACACCTACAGCACCGTCTACAATCCGATCTACTGCGGGATCCGGCGCGTACCCGTCTCGTGCGCCGTCGGCACGGGCGATTTCCACCACTTCACGTGGGACTCGGCCTTCTGGACCTTCAACTGGGTGTCCAACTACGCCTACTCCCGCTACAGCGACATGATCCGGGACATCCGGATCGTGCAGGGCGAACTCGAAGGCTCCTCGCTCGCCGCCCAGCCGCGGATCGACGCGGCGGCCCTCGCCCTGTACGAACAGGCGCCGGGGCTGGCGATCGACTACCTCACCGACTACTCCTGCCGGACAACCGACGCGACGGTGGCGCGCTGGCGCGTCCTCGGCCAGGACCTCCTCGTCAAGTACATGGACGGGAACGTCAAGGACGAGCTTGGCCACGTCACGCACCCGCCCTATCCCGAGTCGTGGTACCGGCGGATCGTCGACGAGACGGGAGACCACTTCGAGTACCGGGAGATCGAAAGCACGGAGTAGGCGACGGGCGGCGGGTCACGCCGGCGCTGGCTCCGACGGGTTTCCTCGCACGGGAGCGATCGGGCGATCGTCGCTCCCGTGCACCGTTTCCAGCCCCGGAAAATATATGTGCCGGCCACGATTTTGTTCTGTGTTTTCCTCTGGAGACAGTTATACTTGTGGCGAGGATCGAATTTGATGCGGAATCCGGATAAAGGAAGAGAAGCATCCGCCTGGTATTGAGTCATCCTTTATTACGTCTACAACAAACTTCTATCCTGGAATAACGTACGAGGGTGTCGTATGCCCTCACTCAACATTGGCCCGGGGAGGGTCGCATGCGTATCTATGTCGGCAATCTCGCCTACTCCGTTTCGGAAGCGGACCTGCGGACGGCGTTCGAGCCGTTCGGAACGATCGACGACGTCAGCATCGTGAAGGACAAGTACACGGACGAGTCCAAGGGATTCGGTTTCGTCGAGATGTCCAACGGTGAAGAGGCCCAGAAGGCCATCGACGGCCTGAACGGCAAGGAGCTCTCCGGCCGGACGCTGACCGTGAACCAGGCTCGCCCGCGTGGCGAGGGTCGTCGCGGCGGCGGCGGCGGCGGTGGCGGCGGCTTCGGCGGCGGTGGCGGCGGCGGGTTCCGCGGCGGCAACCGCGGCGGCGGTGGCGGCGGCGGCGGTGGCCGTCCGCGCGGCTTCTGATCGATCCCGGATTCCAGCGCTACGCCCCTCCCCGGCGGTCACGGCCCCCGGGGAGGCGGCGGTGCGCCGTACATCCCCCGCAACGCCCGAAGCGTCTCCTCGAACACCGTCCGGCACTCCTCGTCCCGCTCGCGGCGGAGCTGCGCCTCGATGTCGGCGATCGCCGCCGTGTATTCCGCGGCGAGGAGCTCGCGCGCGGCGGCGAGGCGGACGCCCGGATCCCGGTCGCGGAGCAGCCCCCGCGCCCAGCGCGGGCCGTTCCGGTGCCGCAGCCCGGTCAGCTCCTCGAGCGCCGCGATCCGTGCGGCGGGCTCGGCCGCGAAGAGCCGCCAGTAGCAGTCCGTCTCCTGCTCGTCGCTGTGCATGACCTCGCCTACATCGATGTCCGGCCCGACGATTGCGTTTCCGTACGAAACGAGTTCCTTGCGGGCCGCCCACCGGACCATGCGCGGCACCATCCAGCGCATGCCCCGCGTCGACTCGGGGTGCCCGGCGCAGGCGAAGACGCGTCCCGCCCCCGCATCGGCTGCGAGGAGAAATGCCTTGTTTGGGGTGATCCCCGCCGGGGCGTCTCCCGTGTGGTGGATGTCGCTCGTGTTGACGGCGAGTTCCGCGCAGGCGGAAAACCCGTCGGCGCCGCCGGGGGGAACGAAGACGGGGCCGTCGTGGTACTGGATGAAACCGTACGCGCGCCCGGCCATCTCGGGGAAGATCCGCAGCCCCTCGCCGGTGAACCGGACCCGCACGACGGCGCTCCCCCGCTCGTCGTGCTCGCGGTCGATCGTGTCGGCGCCGACGAGGCCGAGGCAGGGATAGCCCTCGCTGTCCGAGACGAGATAGCCCCCCGCGCAGATGCCGACGATCCCGCCGCCCCGCTCGATGACGAACGCGCGGACGAGATCGATCGTCCCCGAGCCGAGGCTGGCGTACTGGCGGCTCCCGCTCCCCCCGGGGAAGACGAGGACGTCCAGCCGTTCGAGCGCGCCGCCGGCGACGTCGATGGGGCCGATCTCCACTACGGCGATTTCCCCGTCGATACGGAGGGCCTCGATCGTCTCGGTGACGCAGACGGGGCTCGCCCCGTCGCCGGTGTAGACCCCCGCGCGAAGCGGCCCCTCCGCCCCGGCCGCCCCCGCCAACGCGAGGAAGCCCGCGGTTGCGAGGAGGATGCGCGTGATTCGCCTGCTCGTTCTCATCGTTCATCCTTTCGTTTCGATCGACCAATCCGCCGGAATATTGACGCCATCCGGGCGCGCCTGTAGTACCATAGCACAGGCAATCATCGAAACGACAACCGAAGGAGGACGCGATGTCCGTCGACGCGAACGACGTCGAGAAGCGCATCCGGCGTCTGTTCGCCGGGCAGCGGCTCGGCGTACTGGCAACGAGCGGAGACTCCTGGCCATATGCGACGCTCGTCGGCCTTGCCGTCTCGGACGATCTCCGGCGGGTTTTCTTCGCGACGAACCGGGAGACTCGCAAGTTCGGCGATATAATGCGCGATCCGCATGTCTCGATCCTCGTCGACGACCGGCGGAACAGTGCGGCCGACTTCGCCGAGGCGGCGGCCCTGACCGCGATGGGGAACGCAATCGAGGTAACCGGCGACGGTCGCGCCGCGGAGGCGGCGCGGTACCTCGCCCGGCATCCCCACATGGCGGCGTTTCTCGCCGATCCGTCCGTGGCTTTCGTCCGCGTCGCGGTGGTCCGCTACGTGCTCGTCACCCGCTTCCAGGAAGTGGTCGAATGGGAACCCTGACACCGTTCGTGGTGCCGCTCGAGGACGCGGGCGGCCCGAACGCCGTCCGCTGCGGCAACAAGGCCGCCGCCCTCGCCGCCATGATCGGCGCGGGGATGCGCGTCCCGGGGGGTATCTGTGTGACGGTCGACGCCTACGGTGCGTTCCTCGATCGAAGCGGGCTTCGGGAGAAGCTCGCCATCGAGCTCGGGCGCAAGGCATACGGGGACATGCGGTGGGAGGAAATGTGGGACGCATCCCTGCGCATCCGCTCCCTCTTCGCCGGGGAGCCCGTCCCCCCGGAGGTCGCCGCGGCGGTCGGAGAGGGACTTTCGAGCCGGTGCGAACGGGAATCCGTGGCCGTGCGTTCCTCGTCGACTGTCGAGGACAGCGGCGCCGCCTCCTTCGCCGGGCTGCACGAGTCCTACGTCAACGTCGTCGGGATAGAGGAGGTCCTCGACCGGGTCAGACTCGTATGGGCATCCCTGTGGTCGGACGCGGCGATTCATTACGCGCTCGAACTCGGCCTCGACGTCGAAACGAGCGCGATGGCCGTCATCGTGCAGGATTTCGTGGTCGGCCGGGCGTCGGGGGTCGCGTTCGGCGTGGATCCGGGCGATCGCTCACGCGCGGTCGTCGAGGCGGTTCCCGGCCTCAACCAGGGACTGGTCGACGGCGAGATCGAGCCGGACCGCTGGTTTCTCGACCGCGCGACGGGAGCGATCGTCGATCAAAGGATCGTTCGCAGAAACGAGATGATCGTGCCGGGAAGGCGCGGAACACGCCGCGGACGGATCGATCGCGCCGACGCCGATGCGCCGCTGCTCGGCGACGATGACGTCGCGGTTCTCTTCGCCGCAATGGAGAAGGTGCGCTCGCTCTTCGGCGCGCCGCAGGACATGGAGTGGACGATCGTCGGCAAGGACATCCACTTGCTGCAATCGCGTCCGATCACGGCCGGCGACGCCGCCGACGGCAACGAGCGGCGTGTCTGGGATCTCGGTCTCCGGCGGAGCTGGGAGAGCCTGCGGCTGCTGGGGGAACGGCTCGAGGGGGAACTCGTGCCGGCGATGATACGGGAGGCGGATCGTTTCGCCGAGCGAAATCCGGCGTCGCTCCCGGACGGGGCCCTCGCCGAAGAGATCGGAAAGCGTCGCGCCGCCGTCGATCGGTGGAAACGAACGTACTGGGACGAGTTCATTCCCTTCGCGCACGCCGTGCGTCTCTTCGGCGAGGTCTACAACGAGCGGATGCGTCCGGTCGATCCCTTCGCATTCGTCGACCTGCTCGCCACCGGGCGGCTGGCGAGCGTCGAGCGGAACGACGCGCTCGAGGAGATCGCCGCGATCCTCCGGAGCCGGCCGGAGGCGGCGGGGGCATCGAGCGACGGGGAACTGGACGGCCGCGTGGATGCGTTCCTGGAGAAGCACGCCGGATTCTCATGCGAATTCGGCGCCTGCGAAAACGCCCGGGGAGCGATCCTCGCACTCGCTCGCGAAATGGCAGCCGGCCCGCCGCTTCGGCCGGCGGCCGCGGTAACGGATCTCCCCCGGCTCGAATCCTCCTTCGTCGACTCCTTCGACGAGGCGGACCGGGAGTTTGCGCGCGGAATGCTCGACCTGGCGCGCCGGGCCTACCGTCTCCGCGACGACGACAACGTCCTGCTCGGGCGGATCGAGTCGCAGCTCGAACGCGCCGAAAACGAGTCGCGGCGGCGTCTCGGCGGGCGATGCGGGGAGGATCGAGCGTGCGGGAATGCCGAGGAAACCATGGCGGCGCGTATCTTCCCGGCCGGCGCGGCACCGGCCGGGAACGCGGCCGGCGAGCGGAAGGACGATGAAGCGCCAGTGCGGATGCGCGCGCGGCAGCTCCGCGGGCAGCCGGCCGGCAGGGGGATCGCCCGCGGCCCCGCGCGCGTCGTTCTGTCGGCCGCCGATCTGTTCGCCGTGCGGCGCGGCGAGGTGCTCGTCTGCGATTCGATCGACCCGAACATGACCTTCGTCGTGCCGATCGTCGCGGCGATCGTCGAACGCCGCGGTGGGATGCTCGTGCACGGCGCCATCGTCGCCCGCGAGTACGGCATTCCCTGCGTGACGGGAGTCGCGGCAGCCACCGAACGGATCGAGACGGGTGATTTCCTCACCGTTGACGGCTACCTCGGAGTCGTGTTCGTCCGCCGGCCGGCGAAGGACCTTGACTCGAAGGCAACCGGGAATGATTTTCATTGATGGGAGCGGATGCGCGGCGTGCGGGGACGGCGCATCGACGAAAGGGAAAGGCGATGAGATCGATCCTGACCGGCCTGGCGCTCGTGGTTTTTGCGACCGCGGCGGTGGCCGATACGGAGGAGGCCCGGATGGACGACACGCGTGATGCGGATACGCTCGCCGTCGCGATCGTCGCAGGCGGCTGCTTCTGGTGCACGGAGGCGGATTTCGAGAAGCTCGACGGCGTCGTCGAGGCCGTCTCGGGATACACGGGCGGCGACATGCCCGACCCGACCTACGACGCGGTCTGCGCCGGGGGAACGGGGCACCGCGAAGCGGTAAGGATCGTCTTCGACCCGTCGAGGACGAGCTACGCCGCGCTCCTCGACCACTTCTGGCGACACGTCGATCCGACCGATCCCGGCGGCCAGTTCGTCGACCGCGGCGACCAGTACCGCACCGCCGTCTTCTATCTCGACGAAGAACAGCGGCAAACGGCCGAGGCGTCGAAAGCGGCCCTCGACGCGTCGGGGCGCTTCGACCGCCCCGTCGTCACCGACATCCTTCCCGCCGGGCCCTTCTACCCGGCCGAGGACCAGCACCAGGGGTACTTCAAGCGCTGCCCGATCCGCTACGAGATGTACCGGCGCGGCTCCGGACGCGACCGGTTCATCGAGACGCACGGGGGTGACTGACCCCGCCGGCGCGGTCCGCCGCCCGCCCGCTCCCTCTCCCCCGGGATTCCATGCTGCCGCCGGGAGGATCTGGAACTATACTGCGCGCATGCCGCCCCTCCCGGTAATCGTTCAAACGATACCGGAGGGAAGCCTTCGGCGGGGATGCCGCCAATGGACACCTGTCTCGCCAGCTGGTACATCTCCGAGCGCTGCAATTTCCGTTGCTCGTACTGCTACATCTACAATCCGCCCGGCATGAAGGGCGTGCTCCGGCGCGCGAAGGCCGTTTTGCGGCCCCGGCCCCCGAAGCGCCCGGACATCCACGAGCATCTCGACGAGATCCTCGATCGTTTCCTTGCCACCGGCATGCGGTTCACCTTCGCATTCACCGGCGGCGAACCGTTCGTGTACCCGCGCTTCGTCGAGATCTGCCGCCGGATCGCCGAGCGCGACGAATTCACGATCGGCCTCGACACGAACCTCAGCATGGGTGTCGACCAACTGATGGAGGCCGTGCCGCCGGAGAAGACGGCCTTCGTCTTCGCCTCGACGCACGCCCTCGAGCGCCTGCGGCTCTTCGGCACGATCGATCCCTTCCTCGACGACGTCGCCAGGCTCATCGGCCGCGGCTACTCCGTGGAGACGAACTACGTCATGCACCCCGACCTGTTCGGGCGCTTCGAGACCGACCGGCGGCGCGCCCTCGAACGGGGCGTGATCCTGACGCCGAAGGCCTTCAAGGGCGTTTACGGGGGCGCCGGTATCCCGACGCGTACACCGACGAAGAGCGGCGCCTCATCCGCGAACTGAATCCCTGCGCGGACGGCTGCACCGCCGCCGCGCGCGACTTCCTCGGGCTTCCCTGCCGCGCGGGACACGATCTCATCCGGATCATGGGGAACGGCGACGTCTTCCGCTGCCCGGGGGACTATCTCCGCCTCGGCAACATCTTCACCGGGTTCCGGCTGCTCGACGGGCCGCTGCCCTGTACCAGCCGCTACTGTCCCTGCTACGCCGAGAGCCTGCTCATCCTTTCCGGCGCCGGGCGGCAGCCGGTGTCACGTAACACATACGCGAAGAAACGATTGCGGCATTATTTCTACAAGGCGCGCGCCTGGTGGCAGCAGGGCTGAGAAACACCGGCCGTAGAACGGTTACGGCTATACCGAAAACAATTTTTTGCTATTCTTGACAGAATGCGCTTTATTGGCTATCTTCCGGCGGTTTTGGGTCCTCATCACGAAAGGACGGGCCTGACATGGCAGACAAGTCGTACAACGCCTTCCAGATGGCGCAAAGCCAGTTCGACAGGGTCGCCGACCTTCTCGAGCTGGACAAGGGAACGAGAGAGCTGCTGCGCTACAACCTCCGGGAATACCACGTGAGCATCCCCGTCCGGATGGATGACGGGCACGTCGAGGTGTTCAGGGGCTTCCGCGTCCAGCACAACGACGCTCGCGGCCCCGCGAAGGGCGGTATCCGTTTCCACCCGATGGAGACGATCGACACGGTCCGCGCGCTGGCGATGTGGATGACGTGGAAGTGCGCCGTCGTGGATATCCCCCTCGGCGGGGCCAAGGGCGGGGTCATCTGCGATCCGCACAATCTCAGCGCCCGCGAGCAGGAGACGATCTGCCGCGGCTGGGTCAGGCAGATCGGGCGCGACATGGGACCGCTCAACGACGTTCCCGCGCCCGACGTGATGACGAACGCCCAGCACATGCTCTGGATGCTCGACGAGTACGAGACGCTCGAAGGCAGCCGTCTGCCCGGCTTCATCACCGGCAAGCCCGTCGGCATGGGCGGCTCGCTCGGCCGCACCGAGGCGACCGGTTACGGCGTGATCTTCACCGTGCGCGAGGCCCTCAAGGCCCTCGACATCCCGCCCGCCGACACGACGGCGAGCGTGCAGGGATTCGGCAACGTCGCCCAGTACGCGATCGAGCTCTACAACCAGATCTGGGGCAAGGTCGTCTGCGTGTCGAGCTGGGACCAGCAGGACCAGACCTCCTACTCCTTCAGGAAAACCGACGGCGTCGATCTCGCCGAGCTCCGCGGGATCACCGACCGGTTCGGCGGCATCGACAAGGACAAGGCCGCGAAGATCGGCTACGACGTGCTGCCCGGCGACGCGTGGATCGAGCAGGACGTGGACATCCTGATCCCCGCCGCCCTCGAGAACCAGGTCACGAAGGAGAACGTCGGCCGGATCTCCGGCCGGGTGAAGATCATCGCCGAGGGCGCCAACGGGCCGACGACGCCCGAGGCGGACGCCGCGATCCACGAGCGGGGCATCTTCATGATCCCCGATCTGCTGGCGAACGCCGGCGGCGTGACCTGCAGCTACTTCGAGCAGGTGCAGTGCAACATGAACTATTTCTGGGAAAAGGACGAGGTGCTCGGCAAGCTCGACACGAAGATGACGTCGGCCTTCGACGCCGTCCGGGAGCTCGCCGTGAAGCGCGATCTCTACATGCGCGACGCCGCGTACGTGATCGCCGTCGGGCGCGTCGCCCGCGCCTGCCGGGATCGCGGCTGGGTGTAGATCCCATGAGGCGACGGACCTACAGTCCGCATCACAAATCGTTGAACCGGTTCGACCGTCGTTTCTTCACCGGGTCGGACCGGTTCACCTTTATCGGCGCCGGCGAGCTCGGGGGCAAGGCCCACGGGCTCGCTCGCATGAAGGGGATCCTCGAATCCAGTTTCGGCCGGCGGTACGAGCCGGAAGTCTCGGTTCGCATCCCGACGCTCACCGTCGTCACGACCGACATGTTCGACCTCTTCATGAAGCAGAACGATCTCTACGATATCGCCTGCTCCGGCGAGCGCGACGACGTCATCGGCCACGCCTTCCAGCGGGCGAGCCTTCCCGTGCAGCTCGTGGGCGACCTGCGCGCCCTCGTCGAACAGGTGCACACGCCCCTCGCCGTCCGGTCGTCGAGCATGCTCGAGGACGCGATGTTCGAGCCGTTCGCCTCCGTCTACGCGACGAAGATGGTGCCCAACAACCAGCCCGACGCCGACTCGCGCTTCCGCACGCTCGCCGCGGCGGTCAAGTTCGTCTACGCGTCGACCTTCTTCCGGGCGGCCGGCAATTACATGAAGGCCACGCACCACGCCACGATCGACGAGAAGATGGCCGTGGTGATCCAGGAGATCGTCGGCACGCGCATCGGAAGCCGTTTCTATCCGCACGTCTCGGGAGTGATGCGCTCGTACAACTTCTACCCGACCGGCCATGCCTCTCCAAAGGAGGGGATCGTGGAACTGGCCCTGGGGCTGGGGCGGTCGATCGTCGACGACGGCGTCTCCTGGGCCTTTTCCCCCGCCTGGCCGCGGGCCGTGCCGCCCTTCAAGTCGACCGGAGAGATGCTCAAGCACTCCCAGACCCGCTTCTGGGCCGTCGACATGGGCGGGACGCCGGCCTGGGATCCGCTCCGGGACACCGAGTACATGGCCCGGTTCGATATCGGGGAGGCCGAATACGACGGCGCCCTCCGCTTCCTCGCGTCCACCTACCTGCCGCAGGACGACCGCGTCGTTCCGGGGATCGGCGCCCACGGGCCGCGCGTCCTCGATTTCGCCCCGATCCTCAGGGGGACGTCCCTGCCGCTGGTCGATCTCTTGACCCGGCTCAAGGAGACCTGCGAGGACACGCTCGGGGCGATGGTGGAGATCGAGTTCGCCCTCCGCCTGTCCAGGGAATCGGCCGCCCCGGCCGAGTTCGGCTTTCTCCAGGTGCGCCCGATGGTGGTCTCGGATGCCGAGGTGGACGTCTCCGAGCGGGACCTCGACGGAAAGCGCGTGCTCCTCGCCTCGGAGACGGTGCTCGGCAACGGCGAACTGACCGAGATCCGCGACGTCGTCTACGTGGACCCCGACCGGTTCGACGTGATGAAAAGCCTCGAGATCGCCGGCGATCTCGAAGAAATCAACCGCGAACTCGTCGAGAAGAAACGCCCCTACCTGCTCATCGGTTTCGGCCGGTGGGGAACGACCGACCCGCTCGGCGGCATCCCCGTCGATTTCGGCCAGATCTCCGGCGCGAAGGCGATCGTCGAGGCATCGACGCCCGAGCTCGCCTCGATGATGAGCCAGGGATCGCATTTCTTCCACAACGTCACGAGCTTCAGGATCTTCTATTTCTCCGTTCCCCACGACGGGGATCACGCGATAGACTGGGCATGGCTCCGCGGGCGGCCCGCGGCCGCGGAGACGGCGTTCGTGCGGCACGTCGCGCTCGACGCGCCGCTCGATGTCAGGGTGGACGGCCGGAGCGGCCGGGGAGTGATACTGCATGACTGACGGAAAAGACCGTGTCGAGGACCTGATCCACTTCTTCCGCGAGCGCGAGAAGGAGCTCGAGTGCCTCTACCGGATCGAGGAGATCCTCAAGTCCCCCGACGCGGAGATCGGCGAGGTCTGCCGCGGCATCATCGAGGCGATCCCCTCGGGCTGGCAGTACCCTGACGTCTGCAGCGTGCTCGTCACCATCGGGACCGACCGGTACAGCACGCCGGGATTCGTCGAGACGCCGTGGATGCTCGTGTCCGACATCCCGCTCCAGGACAAGAAGGCGGGGGAGATCGCCGTCTTCTACACGCGGCAGATGCCCCTCGCCGACAACGGGCCGTTCCTCAGGCAGGAACAGCGGCTCCTCGGCACGATCGCCGGCCGCCTCGGCAACTTCCTGCTCCACCAGATGCTCCGCAGGGCGGCCGAGGGGCAGAACGGCGCCGGCGAGCGGGAGAGCGGCGGGGACTGGGAGGTCGTCCTCAACCTCCTCAGGCATACCGATCGCAGCCTCTTCGTCACCCTCTCGGAGAAGATGCTCAACCACCTCTGCTGGACGGGCGTGGCCGAGGCGGAGACCCTGCGCAAGGAGATCGCGCCGGCCGAGGCCGACATCGCCGGCGAGGGGGGCACGGAGATCAACACGCCGCACCGGCGCCAGAACCTCGACATCAGCGACGCCCTGAGCTTCCGGATCTTCCGCATCGCCGAGAAGCGCTACACCGAGGACCAGATACTCGCCTACCTCCGCAAGTGGATCCAGGACGACAAGCTGAAGTACCTCGTCCACGTCTCGAACCGCAACCTCACGCTCGCCGAGGTGATCGGGGCGCTCCGCACCTACCGCGACGCCTCGCCCGAGGGGATCGAGCTCTCGAGCGCGTCGCGCATGGGCGTCGTCGTCTCGCTGATCAGGCGGCTCCTCTCCACGCAGCTCGACTACATCAACGTGGCGAAGAACTATATCGACATACGCGATTTCTTCGGCGTCATCGACCGGATCATCTACACGGCGGAGAGCCACGGGCGCCTCGGGGGGAAATGCGCCGGTCTCGTCCTCGCCATGCAGATCATCCGCAAGACCGCCGGCGAGGGGGATCCCCTCGCCTCGATCAGGATGCCGAAGAGCTGGTACATCACCTCCGACGTGCTCCTCTCCTTTCTCCGCTACAACAACCTCGGCGACGTCGTCGAGCAGAAGTACAAGGACATCAACCAGGTGCGCGTCGAGTACCCGCACGTCATCCAGACCTTCAAGAACGGCACCTTTCCGCCGGAGATCGTCCAGGGACTGTCCGTGATGCTCGACGATTTCGGCGACCGGCCCCTCATCATCCGGTCGTCGAGCCTCCTCGAGGACAGCATGGGCGCCGCCTTCTCCGGGAAGTACAAGAGCTTCTTCGTGGCGAACCAGGGATCGAAGAAGGAGCGACTCGACGCGCTGCTCGACGCCGTCGCCGAGGTCTACGCCTCCACCTTCGGCCCCGATCCGATCGAGTACCGCGCCGAGCGGGGGCTCCTCGATTTCAACGAGGAGATGGCGATCATGATCCAGGAGGTCGTCGGCGAGCGCGTCGGCGACTTCTTCCTGCCCGCCTTCTCCGGGGTCGCCTTCAGCCGGAACGAGTTCCGGTGGTCGCCGCGGATCAGGCGCGAGGACGGCCTCATCCGCATGGTGCCCGGGCTGGGGACGCGGGCGGTCGACCGGGTCAGCGACGACTATCCCGTGCTGGTCGCGCCGGGGCAGCCCGGGCTCCGCGTCAACGTGGCCACCGAGGAGATCGTCCACTACTCGCCGAGGAAGATCGACGTGATCAACCTCCAAACGAACAGTTTCGAGACGATGGAGATCGACGAGCTCCTCCGCGCGCCCGGCGTGGAGTACCCGATGATCGAGAAGCTCGTCTCGATCTACGACGGAAACAACCTCCGCCGGCCGATGGCGATGGACGTCGATCCCGGGCGGGACGACCTCGTCTTCACCTTCGAGGGGCTCGTCGGCGGCACCCCGTTCGTGCGCCAGGTGGACACGATGCTGAAGCTGCTCGAGGAGAAGCTCGGCACGCCCGTCGACATCGAGTTCGCGCACAACGGCAGGGATTTCCACCTGCTGCAGTGCCGGCCGCAGAGCTATTCGGAGGACAGCGTCTCATCGCCGATCCCGCAGGATACGCCAGCCGACAGGACGATCTTCACGGCGAAGAAATACATCTCGAACGGCCGCGTCCCCGACATCACGCACATCGTCTACGTCGATCCGGACCGGTACGCCGAGTTGCCGGAACGCGCCGACCTCGTGGCGGTCGGGCGGGCCGTGGGGCAGCTCAACAAGCTCCTCCCCAAACGGCAGTTCATCTTGATGGGCCCGGGACGGTGGGGCAGCAGGGGCGACATCAAGCTCGGCGTGAGCGTGGGGTACGCCGACATCAACAACACGGCCGTCCTCGTCGAGATCGCCCGGGAGAAGGGCGGCTACAAGCCCGATCTCTCCTTCGGCACCCATTTCTTCCAGGATCTCGTCGAGGGGCGGATCCGCTACCTGCCCCTCTTCCCCGACGACGACGGGATCGTCTTCAACGAGAAATTCCTCCTCGGCTCCGAAAACATCCTCTCCGAGGTCCTTCCCGAGTTCGCGGATCTCGCAGGCACGGTGCGGTTGATCGACGTGCCGAAGGCCACCGGCGGCCAGGTTCTCCGCGTGCTGATGAACGCCGAGCTCGGCGAGGCGGTCGGGGTCCTCTCGGAGGCGACGGGAGCGAACGAGCCGGTCGAATGGGTCGAGCCGGAGGAGTCGCGCGCCGTCGACATCTCCTGGGTGTGGCGGCTCCGCATGGCCGAGCACATCGCCGCCCAGCTCGATCCGGAGCGGTTCGGTGTGGCGGGCTTCTACGTCTTCGGCAGCACGAAGAACGCGACGGCGGGGATGGGAAGCGATATCGACATCATCGTCCATTTCCGGGGGACGAAAAAGCAGCGCGCCGACCTGCTCAACTGGCTCGAGGGGTGGAGCCTCTGCCTCGACCGGATCAACTACCTGCGGACGGGGTACCGGACCGGCGGCCTGCTCGACGTGCACATCGTCACCGACCGGGACATCGAGAAACGGACGAGCTTCGCCGTCAAGATCGGAGCCGTCACCGACGCCGCCCGGCCGCTGCCGATGAAGCAGCCCTGAGCACCCCGCGCGGCGGACATCGAGGCCCGGGCATCGGCCGTGCCGAAGACGCCCGCTAATGCAATTCCCTCGTCGCCCCGCCTGGATCATCCAGCGAGAACCTCACGATCGCCAGCTCGGGGCCGTCGTGCGCCGCCGAGAGGGAGAGCGTGCGGCCGATCGTCTCCCGCCATGAGCCGGTCAGGCGCGCCGATTCGTGGACGTGGCCGTGCAGTGTGAGGAGCGGCTGCCGCGACTCGATGAAACGCCGGATGGCGATGGATCCCACGTGGACGTCGACCGGCACGTGGTCGATCATCCGCCCGTCGAGCGCGGCTCGGTCGAGCGCCGTGCGGTAGGGGGGCGCGTGGAAGAGGAAGACGGCGCGGGACAGGTCGGCCGAGCCGGCGAGGCGCCCGAGATCCTCCGAGATCGTCGCGTACCTGGCTTTCTCCGGCGCGACGGGAACGGAATACGACCCCTCCTCGGGAGAGATGCATCCCGGGTCGACGTAGCGGGAGACGTCGTACCGCTCCCAGTCCTTGAGGAGAAAGGGGCTCGGCGGTGTGAAGGCGTAGCCGTAGACCGACCACGTTCCGAACGCCGCCGCCCGGCCGTGGGCGTAGGAGAGGATCCCGGCGGCCTCCGCCTCGAGGAGGCGCTCCTCGTCGGCGCGGCCGTCGTCGTTGCCGAGGACGAGAAAGACCCGCGGCGCCTCCTCTCCGAGATCGGCGCGCAGGCGCGCGAGCTCGGGCAGCAGATACTCTCCCAGGAAATCCCTCGGCTTTCCGGGGACGTGGGGGAGGATGTCGCCTCCGACGAACAGCGCCCGCGGCCGCTCGCCGGCGACGACCGCGAAGAGCTTCCGGTACCGGTCCATCCGCCCGTGGAGGTCGGAGACGAAGAGGCAATCGGTCATCGCAAATCCCTTCCATCCCGGCCGGCGGCCGCCGGCGGGATATGACGAATGGTACATTGTGCACGCGCCGAGAGCAACATGCCAGACGACTCGGGCGACGCTGATTGGCGCGGAACTCCCCGACGTCGCCCATGATTCCGCTTCCCGCATAGTGCAATAATTCCACGAAAAATCATGGCTGTTTGGCCGGCGGGCCGATCGCCGCGCCCGTTGCGGCTAATCCCGTGCCGGAACGGACGTTGAACAAACAAAGACGCCGTCCGGGGATGCGCGGGGGGTCGTCGTCGCCGCCCCCGGACCCGGCCGTCCGGCACGAGGCACGCTTTTTGCGTGATGCCCGGTGGAGCGAAGAACACCATGGCGCGGGACGACCGGAGCCCCCGCCGACACGCCGGAACACGGCGGCCGCCGCTCCCGGCCGCCGGCCGGATCGAACGATCGACGATGGTGCCGAACATGACGAACACACGCGCAGGATTCACACTGATCGAGTTGATGGTCTCCATACTGATCATCGGGCTCGTCGCCGTGCTCTCCGTGCCGATGTACGGCCGTTTCTCCCAGAACTGGAAGCTCAACGGCGAGGCGCAGCAATTCGCCGCCGCGCTGCGGACGGCCCGCTCGGCGGCGGTCATGAAGAACATCAACACGGTGTTCGTCTTCGATACGGACAACAACGAGTACTTCTTCTTCGAGGACGAGGATCGCGACGGCTCGCGCGACATGAACGAGTACCGCAGCGCCACCTACGAGCTCTACGAGGGAATCGTCATCACCGCGCATACGCTCTCGACGACGACGCTCACCTTCGGACACCTGGGGAACACGCGCGAGAGCGGTTCGATCACCCTCAGGAACAACAACAACAATATCAAGGCCGTCCGGATCTTCGGCGGCACGGGCAACATTACCGTCGATTGAAAGGGAGCGGGACATGATGTTGAAGTCTGAAAAGGGAATCGGCCTGATTGAACTGATCGTCGCGCTCTTGATCTTCGGCGTGGGGATCTCGGCGGCGATGCGGATGCTCCCCGAGAGCAACACGGCGACGACCCGCGCCCGCAACCTCACGATGGCGACGAACCTCGCCCAGCAGAAGATCGAACAGCTGATGGGCGCGCCTTTCAACGACGCCGATCTCGCGTCCGGCGCGCACAACGATCCGGACAATCCGCTGGAAGTCCATTTCACGCGCAGCTGGGCGGTGACCGACAACGTCCCGCTCGCCGACATGAAGGAAATCACCGTGACGGTCACCTACGAGTCCGGGCACAAGGACAACGCGGTGACGCTCAGAACCTATCTAACCTCGAGGCGGTAATTCGCTATGTCAACCTGTCGAAGAAAGCACGAAGAGGGATTCACCCTCATCGAGATCGTGATGAGCATCCTGGTGCTTGGGTTCGTGCTCATCGCCGTCTCGGGGATCTTCATCCTCTACCAGAAGGGATCGGCCAAGACGACCGATCACGCCGAGGCCCAGCAGAACACGAGGATCGCCCTCGACTTCATCACCGGACGGCTTCGCCAGGCCGGTTCGCAGACCGACTACTTCCGGGGCCAGTTGCCCGTGGTTCACGCGGGGCCCTACCAGATCGCGATCAACGCCGACATCGACAACGGCCAGACGATCGACGGGCAGGCGCCCCTGGCGGCGCTCAACCGCGCCGTGGCGCAGCACACGGTGCCCGCCTCGGGCACACCGATCTACACGCCCGCCGACAACTACGATTCCGACGCCGAGACGGTCGTCTTCACCGTCGACTCGAACGCCGACGGGCTCATCGACGCGGCCGACCGCGGCGACGATCCCGTGGAGGGGGGCAACAACAAGAACCTCTTCGTCCTCAAGCAGTACGTCTACGGCTTCAACGGGTCGGGGGTCAACGAGGTGCGCGAGTCCGACCTCGCCAAGGTGCGCGGGCCGAATCTGACGGCCACGTGGACGATCCCCCAGCCGATGTTCCAGTACTGGTACGATCACGACGAGAACCCGGCGACGCCCGATCTCCTCTGGGGCGACGGCAACGCGGACGGCGAGCTGAGCGACAGCGAGGCCCTCGCCGTGACCGAGATGCCGGCGAACATGCTGGCGAACATCCGCAAGGTCCGGATCACCGTCATCAGCGAATCCGAGCGCTACGAGAAGCAGTACGAGACGAACGGCGGCTTCCTCGACGTGACGATGACCTCCGAGGTCTTCGTGCGGAACGCGACACGGACGAGCGCGATGATCAGCGGCATGGTGTACCACGACGCCGACAAGGACGGCGCCCTCGATCCGGGCGAGACGGGGATCCCCAACGTGGAGATCAGGATCGCCGGCCAGGGCAGCAACGTGCTCAGCGACAATTTCGGCCGGTACTTCTTCCCGCTGCCAGCGGGCGACTACTCCGTCCAGGAGGTCGACCCGATGGGCTACACCTCGACGACGGCGAACATCGTCTCGGTCACGCTCGCCTCGGGCCAGACGAAGTCGGTGAACTTCGGCGACGTCTCGACCACGCCGAGCGGCGTGATCGAGGGATACGTCTACGAGGACATCGACCAGGACGCGCTCATGGACATCGGCGAGGAGGGCATCGCCGGGGTGCTCGTCTCGCTCGACACGGGCGCGGAGACCTACACGAACGACCGGGGCTACTACTCCTTCGTCGCCCGCCAGGGGAACTACACCGTCGTCGAGACCGACCCGACCGGTTTCGCCTCGACGACGCCGAACTCGGGCGCGGCCAGCATCGTGGCCCAGGACGACACCGTCAGGATAGATTTCGGCGATTTCGCCGGTCCCGTCACCGGCGTGCTCGAGGGCTACGTCTTCCTCGACGTCAACGAGGACGGCGTCCGCAACGCCGGCGAGGAGGGCCTGCCCAACGTCATGATGACGATGTCGAGCGGCGACACGACGCTCACCAACGCGAACGGCTACTACCGGTTCAACCTCGCGCCGGAGATCTACAAGATCACCGAGACCGACCCGGCCGGCTACACGTCCACGACGGTCAATACCTACGAGAACATCAAGATCACCGCCGACACGACGGTCGTGCGCGACTTCGGCGACGTCCTGGAGAACCGCCAGGACTTCGTCGAGATCCACATCTCGAACACGGACCGGGTGCTCTCGGTCTCGACCGCCAACCTCGACGAGGACGACAAGCGCGACACCGACATCGTGCTCGGCACGGCGCTCGTCGGCGGCATCGGGAACATGCTCGTCTTCCACAACAAATGGGAAAGCTCGACGACGCCGGTCACCGAGCTCTTCGATTCCGACCCGTCGTATCGCCGCGACGCGGGGTACAACATCAACGCGATGGACGTCTTCGACTACTCCGGGGACGGCACGCCCGACGTCATCAGCGGCCTGGACGTCGGCACCGACCCGAATCTCCAGTTCTGGCTCACCGAGGCGGAGGGCGTGCTCTCGACGAGCCCCGAGGTCGTCTACCACGCGGGCGGCTTCAACGAGGTGATGGACGTCAAGCTGGTCGATCTCGACCGGGACGGCAACCTCGACATGCTCGTCGGCCTCAAGTCCTCCTTCGGGGTCTACAAGGGCGCGCTGGTCGTCTACAGGGGATTCGGCGGCAACAACTTCATGCCCGTCTCGATGATCACCGAGGCCGGTTCGGAGGGCGACCTCCAGCTCGGCGACGTCTGGGCGGTCGGGTCCGGCGACATCGACGGCGACGGCGACCAGGACGTCATCATCGGGACGCACCGGACGGAGTATACCGGCTGCATCGACATCTTCCTGAACGCGGGCGAAGCCTCGGGCGTGCTCGAGTGGCGTGCGCGGTACGAGACGTTCGGCGCGGTCAACGATCTCATGGTGATCGACATGATGGAGGACGACGCGCGCGATCCCGATATCATCATCGGCTCGTCGATCGCGGCGAACGCCGGCTTCGTGATGCTCTGGTCGAACACGGGCGGCGTTTTCGGCTGGGCCGACACCACCGGCTACGCCTTCGGCCCCGAGACGGTGCCGAACCTCCCCGACGACTGGGTCGACGCGCACGGCGAGGCGCTCTGCCTCGCCGCGCTCGCCCTGAACAACGACATCTTCCCCGACATCGCCTACGGCACGAGGCGATCGTCGCTCCTCTACCTCGGCGACATCTACGTGCTCCCCTCCTACGGGACGCTTCCCGACGGCGGACTCAAGGTCAACACGAGCGACATGGGGGAGATCATCGCCATCGGCGTGGCCGATTTCAACAAGGACAGCCGGCCGGACCTCGTCGTCGGAACGAGATCGTCGGCGACGCAGGGACGGCTCATCGCGTACTTCGGCCGCGAGATCTGACGCGGGTCGACAGGCAAAGGACCGGTAAGACATGAACAACGAACGGATCGTGAAGCGCCGCGGGGGAGAGGACGGGAACATCCTCGTCGTCACCCTGCTCATCCTCTTCGCCGTTTCGGTGATCGGCGGGACGCTCGGCATGGTCTCCTCGATGGATCTCAAGATCTCGGGGAACCAGCGGACGACCACGCAGTCCCTCTTCATCGCCGAGGCGGGGCTCAACGAGGCGATCCATCGCCTCTCACTGCCGAACCCGACGACGGTCGCCGTCGGCGGATGGTCGGGGAACGCGGCGATCGGCGACAGCCCGCCCTACGACCCGAACTGGGAGACGCAAATCTATCTCACGCGTCCCGACATGGCCCCGGCCGCGGGCACGGCCGTCACGACGGGCACCCTCCAGGATCCGAGCAGGGACTACCTCGAGTACAGCGCCGCGTCGGGAACGGACGGCGTCCTCACGATCCGCCACAAGTGGGAGGACCGCGACGGTGACGGCGCGCGGGACGCGAACGAGATCGTCCTCTACGATCCGCTCCAGATCCCCCCGGAGAACTTCACGTCGGGCTTCCCCGTCGAGATCGTCACGGTGGCGGGGCGGCAGGGGAACGGCGAGCGCGTCGTCGAGGCGGAGGTCACCAAGCGGACGATGACCGCCAGGACGCTCGCGGCCCTCTACTGCGACAAGGCGGTCCGGCTGACCGGCAACTGCGACTTCTGCGGCTACAACCACGACATCAACACGCCCCCCTGGACCGTGCCGAACGCCTGCTACGCCTGGCATCTCGCCTCGGGGCACCTCCCCGGCGTGACGACGACGGGGGACCAGGTGAAGGTCCAGGGGAGCGCGCACGTCGGCGGCAACCCCGCGCCGATCGACAACGCGGCGACGAACCCCTTCTACTCGCTCGCCGAGGTGCTCGGCATGTCGAACGGCGAGGTGGCCGACCTGCTGTCGAACGCGGACCACACCTCGGTGGCCAATCCCCTGAACGGGATCACCTACATCAACGGGGACGCCAACGTCGCCAGCAACTTCACCGGCGAGGGGCTCCTCTACGTGACGGGCGACCTGAAGGGCGCCGGATCCTTCCAGTACAAGGGGCTGATCTACGTCGAGGGCGACGTCAAGCTCACCGGAACCCCCTGGATCCTCGGCAGCGTCGTGGTTCGCGGAACATCGGATTTCAACTTCAGCGCGGGAAACGCCGCCGTTCTCTACAGCAAGGACGCCATCACCCAGGCGCTCAGCGGGGCCCTGCCCTGCATCGTGCTCTCGTGGCGCGAGATCTGATCCGGGAACGCACTCCCATATCGACGGAGACGGGCGCCCCCTCGCGGGGGCGCCCGTCTTTCTTCATGCGGGGCCCGGCTGGCGGCCAGGTGGGCGGTTCGTCACGACGCCGCCGCGCCGCCCCGCGCCAGCCAGCGCTTGACGAGCTTCATCGCCTCGAAGACGAGGAGGTAGACGCCTCCCGCACCGACGACGTACAGCCAGTCGACGGGCGCGGGCGGCGCGAACCGCAGGAAGCCGCGAACGACGGGCACGTAGATCGCCAGGAGGATCAGGCCGATCGAGCCGAGGATCGACAGAAGCAGGATCCGGTTGGAGAGGAAGCCCGGCCCGAACAGCGAGGCGCGCTCGTAGCGGCGCGAGAGGATGTTCGAGAACTGGCAGAAGGCGATCGTGAGATAGGAGAGGGTGGTCGCGCGGGCGTAGAGGAGGGGATCGGCGGCGTCGACGGTGAGGATGACTCCTGTCCGCCGCATGAAGAGGGCGAAGTTCGCGAAGGAGAGGGCGCCGATCAGAACGCCGAGGAAGACGATCTCGATCGTCGTGTTGCGGTTGACGATATGATCGCCGGGGCGCCGCGGCGGGCGCTGCATGACGTCGGCCGGCGGCGGGTCGTACGTGAGGAAGGTCAGCGGCATGATCTCGGCGAGCAGGTCGATGGCGAGGATCTGGATGGCGAGGATCGGGATCGCCCAGTTTCGCATCGCCACGGCCGCCAGGCCCAGCAGCACGACGACGAGCTCGGCGGCGTTCGTCGTGAGCGAGGCGAGGACGGTCTTGCGGAGGTTGTCGTAGATCGTCCGGCCCTCGCGCACCGCGTGGACGAGGGTGGGGAAGCTGTCGTCGAGGAGCACGAGCTCGGCCGCCTCCTTGGAGACGTCGGTGCCGATGCGGCCCATCGCCACGCCGATGTCCGCCTTGCGCAGGGCGGGCGCGTCGTTGACGCCGTCGCCGGTCACCGCCACCACCTCGCCGCTCTCCTCGAGGAGGCTGACGATGCGCAGCTTGTCCTCCGGGTCGACGCGGGAGAAGATCAGCGACTGCTCGCGCTCCATCACCGCGGTGAGCTCCTCGTTCGACATCGTCTTGAGCTCGCTTCCCGGAAAGACGGGAGAGGGATGCCCGGCAGCGGATAGGCCGATCTCGTCGCCGATCGCCTGGGCGGTGACGGCATGGTCGCCCGTCATGATGAAGGTCCGGATGCCGGCGGTGTGGCAGCTCTCCACCGCCTCCCTGACCCCCTCGCGCGGCGGATCGATCATGCCGGCGAGCCCGAGGAAGACGACGTCCTTCTCGACCTCGTCGATGGCGTAGTCGCGCCCGTCTGATTCGAGCGGCCGGTAGGCGACGGCGAGCACGCGCAGCGCCCGGCGGGAGAATTCCTCGACGACCGACATGACCGTCTCGCGGTCCTCGTCGGTTATCGGCGCGGCCCCGCCGCCGCGGTAGATATGCCTGCTGATCGCGAGGACGCTCGCCGGCGCGCCCTTCATCGCGAGCTGCTCGCGGTCGCCGAACCGCCTCACCGAGCTCATCAGCTTCCGCTCGGAATTGAAGGGGAACTCCTTGATCTCGGGATTCTCCTCGTCCTCGGTCAACGAGCGAGTGCCGAGCTTCGTCGACATCGTCACGAGGGCCGCCTCCGTCGGATCGCCGACCGGGTACCAGCCGGCGTGATCCTCGTCCGGCGCGTGTATCTCGGCATTCGACGCCATCGTGGCGGCGTCCATCATGATCTCGATCTCGTCGATGCCCGCCCGGTCCACCGCGTCGCCCGTCTCGTCGAGCAGCGCGCCGGTCGGCTCGTACCCCGTGCCGGTCAAGGAGTAGCGTTTCCCGTCGAACCAGAGGGCCGTCACGGTCATCTCGTTCTTCGTCAGGGTTCCGGTCTTGTCGGTGGAGATGACGCTCGTCGAGCCGAGCGTCTCGACGGACGGGAGGCTCTTCACGACGGCGTTGATGTCGGCGAGGCGCTTGCTCGTGGCCGACATGGCCACGGTGACCTGGGCGGGAAGCGCCTGCGGCACGAGGGCGACGGCGATGCCGAGGGCGTAGACCATGCTCGTGAAGAGGCTGAAGCCCTGCCAGAGGGCCACGCCGAAGAGGATGCCGCTGATGATCACGACGACCATCGTGAGCCACCGGGCGAGCGAGGAGAGCTCGCGCTCGAGAGGGGAGGGGACCTCCACGGTGGCCTGCGTCATCCCGGCGATCTTTCCCATCTCGGTCTCCATCCCCGTCGAGACGACGAGTCCGGTGGCGCTCCCCGAGGTGACGGTGGTGCCCATGAAGGCCATGTTGTCCATGTCGCCGAGGCCGCATTCCTCCTGCATCGCGTTGCTCTCCTTGCCCTGCGGCATCGATTCGCCGGTGAGGGCGAAGTCGTCGGTGCGCAGGTCGAAGGACTCGACGATGCGCAGATCGGCCGGGATCTTGTCTCCGGCCTCGAGCTTCACGATGTCGCCCGGCACGAGGCGATCCTGCGGGATCTCGGCCATCCCGTCGCCGCGCAAAACGCGCGCCGGGGACTGGATGAGGTTTTGGAGGCTTTCGAGAATCCTGCTGACCTTGTATTCCTGCACGAAGCCGATCACCGCGTTGATCGCCACGATCACGAGCATCACGGTGGCGTCCCGCTAGGAGCCGATCACGAGGGAGATGGCGGCGGCGACGATGAGGACGATGACGAGGAGGTCCTTGAACTGCGAGAGGAAGAGGAGCCATTTCGGCGTTCCGAGATCGGCGGTGAGCTCGTTCGGGCCGTGCCGTTCGAGGCGCCGCTTCGCCTCCGCCTCGGCGAGACCCTTCTCCGAGGTGCCGAGAGCCTCGAAGGCCTCGCGCACGGTCATCCGGTAGAATGCCTTGTCCTTCATGTCGTCCCCTCGATGTTCATGGGCCGGCCGCAGGCCGGGCCGGCGTGTACCGCGTTGTTCGATGCATGAGGATACCGTCGGCGGACCGTGGCAAACAACAGTTTTTCCTCGCGGACGCCCCGTTGGGCGTTCAGGACTTGCGCAGAACGAGCGTGAACCCGTTGCGCAGGTAGCGGCGGATTCCGAGCCGGTGCAGGAGCAGCCCCGTTCCCTGGAGAACGAAGTCCACGGGGGCGAGGGGGGAGCCCCAGCGATCGAAGGGCGCCGTCGTCCACCGGTAGGCGAGCTCGGCGACGGCGTAGCGGTCCGAGACAGCGGGGGCCGAACGCTGCCACGGGCCGCCGCAGAGGTAGTGGCGGAAGACCTCGGGCGCAAACGGCCGCATGTGCGAGAGGTCGTCGTAAAATTCCGGCCAGAGGGGGGGCGCGCTCACGGCGAAAATCCCCCCCGGGGCGAGGACGCGGTCGATTTCGACGAGAAGCGCGTAAACGTCGCGGCCGACGAGGTGCTCGACGAGGTGGCTGCAGTGGACGAAGCGGACGGTTCCGTCCTTGAAGGGAAGGGGGGCCGGCGCCCGGTAGAGGGCCGCGCGGGGAAACCGGCCGGCGAGACCGGCGACGGACGAGGGATTCGCATCGAGGGGGACGAGCTCGAGCGGGCGGCCCGCGCGTGCGCAGCGGTCGAGGAAGGCGCCGTTTCCTGCGCCGATGTCGACGACGAGCGATCCCGGCTCGCCGGGCAAAAACCGCGCGGCGAGATCGAAGAAGGGCCCGCGGTCCATCGTGCAGTGCAGGCGGCGGTCCCGATGATCGCGCCGCCAGCGAGCGAAGAGCCCGCGCTCGCCCATTCCGTCTCCTCCTGTCCGCGTGGAATCCCTTCCCCCGGCCTTTAGGGGAGCCTACGGGGAAGCGCTCCCCGCGGCAAGGGATTTTCCGCCGGACAAGGCGACGTTCCTGTCGTTGTTCGCGAAGGCGCATGTGTGCGGGAAGGTCGGTCGGGGGTTTCGTCACGCGCCCGCTGGCGGGCGCGGACGGGGCGTGCTATGATCGCCGGGCCATGCGCATCGTCATACTCGAACCCTGGCTCGCCGGCTCCCACGGGGCGTGGGCGAGCGGCTACGCCGCCCGGAGCGCGCACGAGGTGTCCGTGCTGGGCCTTCCCGGGCGCCACTGGAAGTGGCGCATGCACGGCGGGGCCGTCACCCTCGCGCGGCGCTATCGCGAGGAGGGGCACGGCGCCGACCTGCTGCTCGCCACCGACATGTGCGACCTCGCGCTCTTTCTCGCCCTCACCCGCGACCTCGCGGCGGGTACGCCGGCCGCGGTCTTCTTCCACGAGAACCAGCTGACCTACCCGTGGCCGGGAGACGATCCGGACCCCGCCCTCGGCCGGGACGTGCACTACGCCTTCGTCAACCTCGCCTCGGCCCTCGCCGCCGACGCGGTCTTCTTCAACTCCCCGTACCACATGGCGGATTTCCTCGGCGCCCTTCCCGGCTTTCTCGGCGCGTTTCCCGATTTCAGGGAGCGCGGCGCCGCGCGGGCGATCGAAGCGAAATCCCGGGTACTTCCGCTCGGGATCGATCTCGCCGGCCTCGACCGCCACCGCGTGGCGCGCGAGCCCGGCGCGACGCCCCTCATCCTCTGGAACCACCGGTGGGAGTACGACAAGGGGCCGGAGGAGTTCTTCCGGGCGCTGCGTCTCCTCGCCGGCGAGGGCCTCGATTTCCGTGTAACACTCCTCGGCGAATCCGGCGGCGAACGCCCCGCCGTCTTCGAGGAGGCGCAGGAGACGCTCGGCTCCCGCATCGTCCACCGCGGCTTCGCGCCGGACCGCGCCGACTACGCGCGCTGGCTCTGGCGGGCGGATATCCTGCCCGTCACGGCGCGCCACGAGTTCTTCGGGACGAGCGTCGTCGAGGGGATGTACTGCGGCGTCTGTCCCGTTCTCCCGCGGCGCCTCGCCTACCCCGGGCACATCCCCGAAGAACGGCACGGCGAGTTCCTCTACGACGGATTCGATGGGCTGGTAACGATGCTGCGGCGCCGGATCGAGCGGATCGACGAGACGCGCACCGCCGGGGCGCGTTCCTTCGCCGAGCGGTACGACTGGGCAACGCTCGCCCCCGCGTACGACGCCGCGCTCGAAGCGGTCGCCGGTCACTGACCGCCGGCCGTCTCCCCGTCGAAGATCCGTTCGAGGTGCCCCGCGGGAGGCTCCCATTTCCGGGCGAGACTCAGCGCGACGATCGCGACGAGGGCCGCCGACGAGCCGGCGATGAAGCCGTGGACGCCGAAGGGCTTGCCGAGCCAGGTCCAGAGGATCGCGGTGATCGAGCCGACGATCATCGAGCCGATCGCGGCGAGGCGGCTCGCCCGGCGCCAGTAGATCCCGAAGAGGAGCGGCCAGAGGGTGGTCGAGGCGATCACGGCCCAGGAGAAGCCGGTGAGGACGAGGATCAGCGCGGGGGGCTTGAGCGCGATCGCGAGCGAGATGAGCCCGACCGCCGCGCTCACGATCCGGTTGTAGAAGACCTCCTGCTCGCCGGTGAGCCGGCGCCCGAGGCCGTTCCGGTAGACGTCGCGCACGAGCGAACTCGAGACGATGATCAGCACCCCGGCGAAGGTCGACATCCCCGCGGCGACGACGCCGGCGAGCAGCAGGGCCGCTCCCCACGGCGAGAGGACCGCCTTCGAGAGCGAGGGGATGGCGAGGTCGGGATTCGCGAGGGCGGGGAAGAGCAGCCGCGAGAAGGCGCCGTTCAGGTAGGGGAGGATGGCGATCGCCGCCCCGACGGTGACGATCACCGTGCCGAGGCGGAAGGTCTTCGTGTCGCGGATCGAGTAGAAGCGGATGAGGAGCTGCGGCATCCCCCACACGCCGAGGGAGACGACGAGGCAGAAGCTCACGAGCCCCGCCCAGCCCCACACGCCCGGCGTCGAGACGTAGCCGGGATCGATCGCGGCGAGCCGCCGCATCCCCTCGGAGAAGCCGCCGACGGCGGAGACGGTGCGGCCGGTGAGGAGCAGGAGGCTGAAGATCATCACCCACGCCTGCAGGAAGCCCGTCCAGACGACGGCCTGGTAGCCGCCGAGGACGACGTAGAAGATGATGACGAGCCCGGAGATGAGCACCCCTCCCCAGTAGGGGAGGTCCATCAGCACCTGGAAGGAGTTGGCCATCCCCTTCACCACGCTCACGTTGTAGATGATGAGGAAGAGGAAGACCACCGCCGCCGAGAAGATCCCCGCCGCCGGCGACCGGTAGCGCTCGGCGAAGAAGCCCGAGATCGTGCTCACGCCCATCCGCTCGGTGAAGAGGCGGACGCGCCGGCCGAGGACGATCCAGCAGAGCAGGCAGCCGACGAGGACGTTGATCGCGCCGATCCAGATCGTCGCCATCCCGAACTTGTAGCCGAAGGCGCCGCCGCCGATGATGAGGACCGACGAGAAGTAGACGGCGATGAAGGAGAGGGCCGTCACCCACGGGCCGATACGGCGGCTCCCGATGATGAAATCCGCGGCCGTCGTCGTCCGGCGTCCGCTCCAGATCCCGATCCCCATGAGGACGCCGATGTAGACGAAGAGGACGAGGATGCACGCTCCGAGCAGTGTCATGTCGTTCCTTTCTCCGGTCAGCGGTGCCGGTCGCCGGCGCGGTCGAGGAGCGCCCAGAGAATCGCGGCGAGGATGCTCGCCCCCGTCACGACGAAGGCCAGGAATGTCAGCCAGGGCATTGCGAACGGTCCCATCTCTCACCCTCCACGTCAGTACGTGAACATGAACTCCCATCTCAGGAAATGCGCCGTGTCGGCGTCCGTGTCGTAGAAGTTGCCCGGGTCGAAGCGCTCCCAGAGGAGGTGTCCGGTCAGGTAGCGTGTCGCCCGCCACTTCAGCCAGACCCGCGTGAGGAGCCCCCGCTCCTCGGTCCCGGCGTTTGCCCAGTCGACGGGAAGCTCGTCGCCGGGCGCGATGATGACCGGCGCCTGCTCGGGGGCGTACATCAGGTAGGCCTCCCCGATGAGCTCGATACGCTTCTCGGGACGCAGGGAAAGCTGCAGGTACGGGGCGAGGAGGTTGTTCCAGTACGCCACGCCGTTCTCGCCCACGAGCGTGTAGATGTAGAGCTCGCTCCACTTGGGCCAGCGGCTGTAGAGGGGATCCCACCCCTCGTAGTCGCCGGAGCGTGGGTCGTCGCCCGAGAGATAGATGAGCCCGGCGGTCATGGCGGGGCTCAGCCGCGACGGAGGAGCGTACGTGCCGTGGACGTAGCCGCCCAGCCCCGAGCGATCGGCGTCGCCCCGTTCGCCGGACTGGAAGGCCGCCTCGGCGGCGAAGCGCAGCCGGCCCCCGCCGCCGGCCGAGGCGCGGCCCCCGACGGTGTGCAGCGTCGTCTCGGGGAAGATCCCGTCGTCGTCCTTCTCCCGCTTGAAGGCGTAGTAGAGGTCGTAGTCGACCGGGCCCGATGATCGATCGGTGAAGTAGAGGGCCGCCCCCGACTCGCCCCACTCGGTGAGGCCCTGGTCCCGGTCGTTGACGACGGGGAGGTACTCGTCGGTCTCGGGGTTGGAGATGACGAACAGCTCGAGGCGGCGGGCCGACGCATCGCCCACGCCGATCCGGAGGGCGTTCATGTAGGCCGTGCGGGAGCCGTCGAGCGTGCCGCCGTCGAGGAAGAGGAATCCCTCGCCGAGCATGATGTCCTGCCGGCCGAGGGTGACGTCGATCGGCCGGCCGCCGATTTCCGAGGCGCGCACGTAGAGGTTCTCGAAGATCAGCTCGTGGAGATCCTCGCCGAACTCGAAGTCGCGATCGGGCTTGAACCAGTGCCGGTGCTCGTTGTTGAGCATCGCGTAGAGCTCCCATCCCGCCGCGGGACGCCACCGGCCCCAGAGCTGGGTGCGCACGCGCAGGAAATGCAGGTCGTCGACCACGTCGTTCTCGAGGTCGAACCCGTTGCGGATGCTGGTCTCGCGGAGCCGCTCGCGGAATCCCCATTCGAACGCGGCGTCGCCGGCGGGGGCCGCCGCGGGGAGAAGAAGCGCGGTCGCGATCAACGCGGCGCCCGCGCGGAGCCGTTTCTTCATGCGGTGTTCTCCTCCGGTCAGGTCGTTGGAAAGGACACGGCGACCATCATACCCGCTCGCCACGTCCGGTGCAACCTTTGCCGTTCGCGCGCGTATTCGGGGTAGTGCCGCCCCCCGGCGGGGCGGACGCGGACCGGTATCCGGGACACGGGCTGAACGGCGATCGAGAGACGGGAGGTTCCCATGCGTACCCTGTGCAAGGTGTTGCTCGTATTCGCGGCCGTCGCGACCGTGCTGCCCGCCGGCGGCGAGGCCCGCCGGCGGCGTCCGGCGCGCACCGACGAGAAGGCGTTCGACGGGATCGAGCGGATCGAGATAAAGGTCGTCACCGGGCGCTGCGTCGTCACGAAGAGCGGCGGCGACAAGGTGACGGTGCGGGTCGAGAGCCGCTATGACGACCCCGACGCGGTCGAGATCCGGATCGACCGTGACGACGACGTCCTCGAGATCGAGGAGGAGTTCCACGATTCGAGCGACGGGTACTGCGAGATTTATGTCACCGTGCCGGACGGGATCGAGATCGATTTCAACTCGGCCTCCGGCGGGATGTCGATCGAGGGCGTCACGGGCGAGTTCGCCGCCTCGACCGCCTCGGGCGGCTACCGGATCGAGGAGTGCGCGGGGAGATTCCGGCTCAGCACGGCGTCCGGCGACTACCGGATCGAGAAGTGCACGGGCCGGTTCCGCCTCTCCACGGCCTCGGGCGATGTCGATGCGATCGACTGCCGGGGCGATTTCGACATGAGCACCGCCTCGGGCGATGTCGACGCGATCGACTGCCGGGGCGATTTCGAACTGAGCACCGCTTCGGGCAACGTCGATGCGCGCGGAATCGTCATCGAGGGCGACAGCGAGTTCTCGACCGCCTCGGGCAAAGCCACGGTCGTGCTCGCTTCCTCCCCCGACCACGACATCTCGGTCGGATCAGCGTCGGGCGATGCGATCCTCGACTTCGACGGCAACGAGGTGAAGGGCTACGTCGAGATGACGGCGAAGAAGCGCGGCGGGCGGATAAAGTGCCCCTTCGACTTCGATGACGAGGAGACCTTCCGGCGCGGCGGCAACCGCGACACCTACGTGCGCAAGACCGTGACGATCAAAAGCGAACGGCCGGTCGTGACGATCGGAACGGCCAGCGGCGCGGCGGTCCTGAAGAAGTAGCCCGCATTCCGTGCGCGAACGGGCGTGACGGAAGACGATCCCTCCATGAGGCCCGCGGGGCGCCCGTTTCGACGGACGCCCCGGGGCCTTTTTTTCCGATCCGTCGTTGATCTCCCCCGCGGTCGGTGTATACTCCCCTCCGCGCGTCGCCGGTCGCGAAGCGACGGCGTGCGCGGATGCCGAGGACACCGGGAGAAGCCGCGCCTGCCGCGGGGGAGGCGCCCGACGAAAGGAACCGTTCCGATGAGAGGGAAGACGAGACGCGCCGCCGGCATCGCCGGGTTTTTCCTGCTTTTCGCCGTCGCCGCGTCGGCGACGGATACGGCGAACAACGATTTCTACGACGACGTCGAGCTGCACGACCTGCGCGGACCGGCGCTCGCGATCGACGGGGAGGTCGTCTCGCCCGGCCCGGCGGCGACGGCGGGACTGCCCTGCAGGACGCTGATGCGCCGCGAGGCCCTCCTCGATGGCGAGGGCGCGCGGTTCGTCGGCGCGTACCGGTACGACGGGTGGTCGCTCTTCGACCTCCTCCGCGACACGGCCGTCGCCAAGCGGAACGAGGCGGAGTTCGGGCGAGTCATCGATCTCCTCGTCGTGGTCTCGAACGACCGCGGGGAGAAAGCGGTGTTGAGCTGGGGGGAGATCTTCTATCCCACCGAGCCCCACCGGATCATGATCGCCACGCGGGTGGCCCGCATCGTCCCGTCGAAGACGAAGGAAGAGTGGCCCCTCCCCGAGACGACCCGCCTCGTCGTCGCAGGCGATCTCCACGCCGAGCGGAGCATCGAGGAACCGAACCGCATCACCGTCCTCTCGCAGCCCCTCTCCTTTCCCGACCGCCGCGATGTCGAGCCGCTCCGGTCGCCGGCGATCGAAATCCTGCGGGACGGCATCGAGGTGGGACGGATCGCCCCGCCGCTTTCCGGCGGGACCCTCGCCTCCTACCGGGGGATCTACTACGGGCGCGGCCGGGGCTTCCACGCGGCCGCCACCTTCAGCGGGCCGACCCTCGCCGGGCTCCTGGCGCCCTTCCTGCCCGTCGAGGGCGATCTCCTGCGCCGCGGCTACCTCGTCATCGCCGCCCCGGACGGCTACCGCGTCACCGTCACCTGCGCCGAGCTGCTCGACCGCAACGACGGCCGCGAGTTCCTTCTGATCGACCGGGGAGCGGGGGAGTACGGCGGCCGGTATTCGATCTACCCGCCGATGGACTTCTTCTCCGACCGCGGGGTCAAGGCCGTCGCGCGGATACACCTGATGAGCGTGGAGTAGGAGCGGCGCGCGCGAAAAGCCGCGCGAGGCGAACCGGCGCCGGCGGGAGAGCGGGGAAAGCTCAGCCCCCGTGGGCGAGGTGGAAGACGCCGACCTTCGCGCCGTCCTCGAGGCGGCGCGAGGCGTAGTCGTGGTCGGGAACGAGCCGGCCGTCGACGGTGACCGTGATCAGCACGTAGTCGTACCCCATCGCGTCCAGCAGGTCCTGGACGGTCATCCCCTCGCGCCAGGGGACGCGGTCGCGGTCGTTGACGACGATCATTTGGTTTCCTCGCCGCCGCCGACGAGGAGCTCGACGGCGACGTTCGCCTGCATGTTTGCCACGATCGCCACGCGCGGCGCGCAGAGGCCGAGACTCATGTCGGTCTCCTCGTCGCCGCAGACGTGGATGCAGCCAGCCGAGTGGACGCGCAGGGCGTCCGTCGCGCCGAGACCGGCGAGCCCGCTCCCGACGACGATGTGGCGCCCGGGAAAGGACGTGCACCACGCCTCGATGAGCCAGCGTTTCGCCTCGGCGCGGTCGAAGGCCTCGACGAGAAGGTCGGCGTCCGCGAGGATTTCCGGCACGTTCGCCGGCGCCAGCTCGAGGTCGTGAAGTTGGAGGCGCACCGCCGGCACGATCCCGCGGAGCCGGTCGGCGAGGGCTTCGACCTTCGGCCGGCCCATGTCCTCCTCGAAGAAGAACTGGCGGTTGAGGTTCGATCTCTCGACGCGGTCGTGGTCGATGAGGATGAGTTCGCCGACGCCGGCGCGGACGAGCGAGACGGCGGCGTTGGAGCCGATTCCCCCGCAGCCGGCGATCCCGACGGTTTTTCGCCGGAGGATCTCCGTCGATCCGGGCACGTTCCGTTCGAAGATCGTCTCTTTGGTCATCCCCCGGCCTTCTCGACGACCGCCACGATCTCCGGCAGATCGATGCCGAGCTCCCGGAGCCGTTCGACCGTCGGCACGCCGTCGGCGGTCCAGCCGCGGCGCGCGTAGGTGACGTCGACCGTCTTGTTGTACCGGTCCATCCTGAACTCGCGGAGCAGCCGGACCTTCTCGGCGGTGGTCTTCCCCGCCGGGTCGATGCCGGCCTCGTCCCTGAGCTGCGTGTCGTAGCGCTCGGCGCGAGACTCGTATTCCGTCTCCGTCACGGGGCCGACGGCGCGGTAGGGGGGCATGTCGTCCTTGCGGGTGCCGAAGCCGAACATGCGGGCCATGACGCGCTGGAGGTTGTGCACCCGGGCCGACTGCTCGAGCATCCCCTCCTCGTCGAGAGGCCGGCCGGTCATCCCCTCGTAGAACTTGAAGAAATCCTCGACGTGTTCGGGGACCTTCGCCGCCTCGCTCGGCGGGTACGTCTTGTTGCTCAGCGGGACGACGTCGTTCCAGAGGAGCTTGCAGAGGCCGTGCAGGCCGAACCAGGTCCGCCACAGCGGATAGTAGTAGAGCGCCTCGGCCTTGTCCTCGAAGGAGGGGATCTGGTTGTTGACCATGTCCATGAAGATCAGCCACGCCTCGTCGTGCTGCGGCCCCTTCACCGCCATCGTGTAGCCGATCTGCTGCGCGAGCGATTCCTTGCAGACGTACTCGGAGTACTCGAGACCCTTGACCTCCATCCCGATGTCCTGGAGGAAGGCGGGGTCCGCGCCGAGCTCGGCCGTCCACTTCTCCTTGAGGCGCCGGATGCCCTGTCCCACGTCGACGCCGAATCCCTCGCCCCGCGCCATCTCGTGCAGGCACTCGAGGACCTCGGCGGTCGCGCCGAAGCGGAGCTCCTTGCCGCCGGTCTGCTCGACGCCGATCACGCCGTTCTCGAAGCATTCCATCACGAAGGCCATGCAGGTGCCCACCGAGATCGTGTCGACGCCGTAGGTGTCGCAGTAGAAGTTGAACTCCGCGGCGAAATCGCCGTCGAAGCATCCCATGTTGGCGCAGGCCGCCGCCGTCTCGTACTCGGGGCCGTCCACCGTCACGATCTCGCCCCTGTAGGGGCCGGTCTTGATCTCGAAGCCGTCGATCGTCTTGGCGCACGCCATCGAGCAGCCCTTCCAGCAGCCGTCGGGCATCGACTGCGTGAAGTAGCTCTTCTTGAGGGTCACCGAGTTGATCTTCGGCGTGTCCTCGTGCTTGCCGTACTGGTAGTTGAGGACGGGCAGGAGGTCGTAGGCGTCCATCACGTCGACGATGTTCGCCGTGCCCACCTCGCGCATCCGGCACTGGTTCTTGTCGAGCGTTGCCATCTCGGCGTTGATCCGCATCCCGTAGTCGCGGATGAGCTGCGGATCGACCGGATGGTTCATGTCGTCGATGATCTCGATCGCCCCGGTCGGGCAGACGTAGGCGCAGGAGGTGCAGCCGATGCAGTGGGGATCGACCTCGCCGAAGGGCATCGCCATGTGGCGCTTGATCCCGCGGCCGGCGAAATCGAGTATCCGCTCGATGATGAACTCCTCGCAGGCCCTGACGCAGTGGCCGCAGAGGATGCAGGCCTTCGGGTTCTCGTCGGTGAGGGGGGACCGGTACTTCTCCGCGTCCGTCGCTCCGCAGAGCCTGGCGATCGACTGGATCGTCGGCACGTTCGGCCAGCGGCCGAGGTACATCTCGGCGAGGCGTTTGCGGTGCGTCTTCACCTTCTTTGTCGAGGAAAAGACGGCGATGTCGCCCCGCACGGGGAAGTTGCACGAGGTGACGAGCTTCCGTTTGCCACGCTGCTCCACCTCGACGACGCAGAGGCGGCAGAGCCCCGCGGGGGTGAGATCCTTGTGGTGACAGAGGGTCGGCACGGCGACGCCGTTGTCCCGGAGGACGTCGAGGAGATACGTTCCCTCGACGACCTCGACCCGCTTCTCGCCGTCGATGACGACGGTGTGTTTCCCGGTAGCCATTACTTGACCTCCACGGCGTCGAACCTGCAGACCTCGTGGCAGATGCCGCACCTGATGCATTTCGTCTCGTCGATCGTGTGCATGCCCTTCGGTTCCCCGGCGATGGCGTCGACGGGGCAGTTCCTGGAGCACAGGTGGCAGCCGGTGCAGTTGTCGTTGATCGAGTAGGCGACGAGCGCCTTGCAGACGCCCGCGGGGCACCGCTTGTCCTGGATGTGGGCGTCGTACTCGTCGCGGAAGTACCTGATCGTCGAGAGGACCGGGTTGGGGGCGGAGCCGCCGAGCTGGCAGAGGCTCGTTTCCCGCACCGTGTCGCAGAGCTCCTCGAGCTTCCCGACGTCCCCCTCGACTCCCTCGCCGCCGGTGATGCGGGAGAGGATCCGGTGCATCTGGTAGAGGCCCTCGCGGCAGGCGGTGCACTTGCCGCAGGACTCGTCCATGAGGAATTCGATGAAGTAGCGCGCGATGTCGACCATGCAGGTGTGATCGTCCATGACGATCATGCCGCCCGATCCCATCATCGAGCCGGCCTCGGAGAGGGAATCGAAATCGACCGGCATGTCGAGCTTTTCGGCCGGCAGGCAGCCGCCCGAGGGGCCGCCCGTCTGGACGGCCTTGAAGAGGCGGCCGTCCGGGATGCCGCCGCCGATCTCCTCGACGATCTCGCGCAGCGTGATCCCCATCGGGACCTCGACGAGGCCCGTGTTGCGGACGTCGCCGACGAGCGAGAAGACCTTCGTCCCCGAGGAGCCGTTCCAGGGGCTCTTCGAGACGTCGCCCGAGCCGATGCCGGCGAACCACGCGGCGCCCCTGCCGACGATCTCGGGGATGTTCGCCCAGGTCTCGACGTTGTTGAGCACCGTCGGCTTGTCGCGGAAGCCGTACTCGACCGAGTGCACGTACTTGGCGCGCGGCTCGCCGGGCTTGCCGGCCATCGAGGCCATCAGGGCGCTCGATTCGCCGCAGACGAAGGCGCCCGCGCCCCGGTGCACGTGGATGTCGAAGGAATGCCCGGAGCCGAGGATGTCGTCGCCGAGGATGCCGCGGGCGCGGCACTGATCGATCGCCCTGCGCAGGCGCACGAGGGCGAGGGGATACTCCTTGCGGAGATAGATGAACCCCTGCCTCGCGCCGACGGCGACCGAGCCGATGATCATGCCCTCGATGACCGAGTGCGGATCGGTCTCGATGATCGAGCGGTCCATGAAGGCTCCCGGGTCTCCCTCGTCCGCGTTGCAGACGACGTAGATCTCCTCGTCGCGTTCCCGGGCCGCCTTCCACCCCGATTCCCATTTCACGCCGGCGGGGAAGCCGCCGCCGCCGCGGCCGCGGATCCCCGAGGCCGTCACCTCGGCGCGGATATCGGCCGGCGCCATGTCGCCGAGGGCCTTCTTCAGCGCCTCGTAGCCGCCGCGCGCGATGTAGTGTTCGATCTTCTCCGGATCGATCAGCCCCTTGTTCCTGAGGGCGATGAGCTGCTGCTTGCTGAAGAACGCGATCTCGTCCATCGTTTCGTTGACCGCGCCGCTCACCGGGTCGGTGTGGAGGAGCCGTTCGACGACGGCGCCGCCGGCGAGGGCGTCGACGATCTCGTCGACGTCCGTCTCCTTCACCTTCTGGTAGAAGGTGCCCGCCGGCTGGACGACCACGATCGGACCCATCGCGCAGAAACCGTTGCAGCCCGTCCCGACGACGAGCCAGTCTTTCTCCATCTTCCGCTCGCGGAGCGCCGCCTCGAGCCTGTCGCGGATGGCGAAACCGCCGGCCGAGACGCAGCCCGTCCCGGTGCAGACCATCAGCATGCCCGCGTAGCCCGCGGCAACCTCTCTCTCCTTCGCGGCGATGTCCGCGAGGTCGCCGGGGCCGAGGGGTGTCGCCGCCCGCGGGGCCGCCGCGGCCGGACTCTTCCTCGCGCCGCCGCCGCCAACCGCCGCGGCGAGGAGCTTCTCGACGTCCTTGCTCTTGACGTTCCCGAAGACCTCGTCGCCGATCTTGACGACCGGCGCGATCGAGCAGGCGCCGAGGCAGGCGACCGCGTCGAGCGTGTATTTCCGGTCGGGCGTCGTCTCGCCCGTCTTCACGCCGAGGACGCGCTCGAATGAATCGAGGATCTTCGCCGAGCCCTTCACGTGGCAGGCGGTGCCCATGCAGACCTGGATGACCGTCTCTCCCCGCGGTTCGAGCGTGAAGGCCTTGTAGAAGGTGGCGATGTGGTAGAGGTGGCTCTTCGGCTTGCCGGTGAGCCGTTGTATCTCCTCGATCGCCGTCTTCGAGACGAAGCGGAAGCGGTCCTGGATGTCCTGCATCATCTCGATGACGTACTCCGGGTCGCTGTTCCACCGCTCGACGATCGCCCCGATCTCCTCGACCTCGCCGGCGCACGCCTGCGCGGGGATCCGCTTCGGCCGGATCATCGAGGCCACGGGGCTTTCCTCGATCCGCCAGGCGGGCGTGATCTGGCGGTTCTTGCAGACGACCGCCTTGACCATCTTGTTGCGGAAGACCGAACCGATGCCGCCGCGGCCGGCCTGCTTGATCCGGGCGGCGGACCGGCGCCAGTCCCAGAACGAGAAGTTGAGGACGCCCATCCGGGTGTGCTCGGCGCCGCGTCCGGCGGAGACGACGGCGATGTTGCGCCGGTCGATATCGTCGACGGCGTACATCGCGGTGAGCTCCTCGGCGAGCAGGTGCGAGTCGACGCTCTCCAGCGGGGCCTTCTCGATCGACACGCGTCCGGCGACGGCGTCGATGAGGACGATCACGTCCTCCTTCGCCTTGCCCGTCACCATGAGGGCGTCGAAGCCGGCGAACTTCAGGTAGGGGCCGAAGTAGCCGCCGACGTTGCAGTCCATCATCATGTGGGTCGCCGGCGACACGGCGGTCACGAGCGTCTTCCCCGAGCCGGGAAAGGAGGTGGTGCCGCCGAGGGGGCCGGCCGAGAAGCAGATCGGGTTCTCCGGGCTGTCCCACTTCGTCTCGCCGGTGACCTCCCGGAGGGTCAGCCAGAGGTCGAAGCCCTTCCCGCCGGTCCAGAGCTCCTTCATCCGTTCGTCGACCGGGTGGATGGAGATCTCGTTCGTTCCCACGTCCACCCGCAGCCAGCGGTTCGCGTAGCCCCGATCGAGCTGGACGACCTCGAAGGGGAATTCGCAGAGGACCTCGTGGGCTGTCTTCATCTTCTCGATGCGTTTCTCGGGCATCCGGACGATCCTCCTCGTCGAGACGATTATCGTGGATTTCGCCTGCTGTCAGGGCTAGAAATATACAACAGCGCCTTTTTAGTATAAAGCACGAATTTTCGTAAAGTTGATGCGCGGGGGCCGCGCCGCGGCGCGCTTCCACGGCTTTCATCTCTTTTCATGACAACATGTTGCGTTCCCGGAAGCGCGGCCTGAACCGGCGGGCCGGACCTCTCCGGGCGGGGGAAGGCCGGTCACCGCGCCGGGCGGCGGCGCAGCGATCCGATATGTCCGAATGAACATATCTGTTGACTTCGAGGCGCCGGATTATTTCCATACGGAAGAGAGCCGCCCGGCGCCCTCTCGTCTTCATCCCGGAGGATTCATGTCCCGCGCGAAACGTCTCCGGCGTCTCGCCGTCCTGCTCGTCGCCGCCTCGCCCCTTTTCGCGGGGGGGATCTCGTGCGGCGGCGATACCGACGACATCATCGTCTTCCACGCGGGGAGCCTGTCGGTGCCCTTCCGGCGGATCGCCGACGACTTCGAGGCGGCGCACCCCGGCGTGCGCGTGCTCCTCGAGGCGGCGGGAAGCCGCTCCTGCGCGCGCAAGATCGCCGATCTCGGCCGCCCGGCCGACGTGATGGCCTCGGCCGACTACACGGTGATCGACGAGTTGCTCATCCCCGAACACGCGTCGTGGAACATCCGGTTCGCAAGCAACGAGATGGCGATCGTCTACCGGACAGGTTCAACCCGCGCCGGCGAGATCTCGGTGGAGAACTGGCACGAGGTGCTCCTCGACGACGCGGTCGCCTTCGGCCGCTCCGATCCCGACAGCGATCCCTGCGGGTACCGCGCCGTGCTCACGGCGAAGCTCGCCGAGCGTTATTACGGCGTCCCGGGGCTCGCCGCCCGGCTTCTCCGGAAGGACGGGGCATTCATCAGGCCGAAGGAGACCGATCTCATCGCCCTCCTCGAATCGGGGGCGATCGACTACGCCTTCCTCTACCGGTCCGTCGCCATGCAGCACGGTCTTCCCTTTCTCGTCCTGCCCGACGAGATCAACCTGAAACGGGCCGATCTCGCCGGGCTCTACGCCGCGGTCGAGGTCGAGGTGTCCGGCAGGCGGCCGGGAACGACGATCGTGAAGCGCGGGGCGCCGATGGTCTACGGGGTGACGATCCCGCGGCAGGCGCCGCACCAGGCGCTCGCCCTCGCCTTCGTCGAGTATCTCCTCGACGCGGAGAGGGGCATGGCCGCGATGGAGGCGGCCGGGCAGCCCTCGGTCGTGCCCTCGCCGACCGATTCCTGGGAGGCGCTCCCGGCGCGGCTGCGGCGTTTCGCCCTGCCGCCGGCCGGCGGCAGGGACGCGCCGGAGGGGGGCGCATGACGCAACGGACCGAGCCGGCGCACCTCGTCTTCGCCGCCCTCGGCGGACTGGTGCTTCTCTTCATCGTGGCGCCGCTCGCCGGGATGTTCTTCTCGACGACGCCCGCGGAGCTCGTCGACACGGCGACCGAGCGCGAGGTGGCCGCAAGCGTTCGCCTGACCCTCCTCGCCGCGATGGGGGCGACTCTCCTCTCGGCGATCGGCGCGATCCCCCTCGCCTGGCTTCTCGCCCGGCGAACGTTTCCGCTCAAGCCGCTCGTCAACGGGATCGTCGACGTGCCGATCGTCATCCCCCATTCGGCGGCGGGGATCGCGCTCCTCGGCGTCCTCTCGCCGGGCACGCCGGTCGGAGAATTGGGCGAGGCCGTCGGGATCCGCTTCGTCGGCGGCCCGGCGGGGATCATGGCGGGGATGGCCTTCGTGAGCGTTCCCTTCCTCGTGAACGCGGCGCGCGACGGTTTCGCCGCCGTCCCCGTCCAGCTCGAGCAGGCGGCCCTCAACCTCGGCGCCTCGCCGCTGCGCGTCTTCCTCACGATCTCCGTTCCCCTCGCCTGGCGCTCGATCCTCTCGGGGCTGATCATGATGTGGGCGCGGGGGATGAGCGAGTTCGGGGCGGTGCTCGTCATCGCCTACCACCCGATGATCACGCCGGTGCTGATCTACGAGCGCTTCGGCGCCTTCGGGCTGAAGTACGCCCGGCCCGTCTCGGTGCTCTTCATCGCGATCTGCCTGGCCTTCTTCCTCGCGCTCCGCGTCGTCGCGGGAGGGAGGCGCCATGCTGCGCGTTGATGGCCTCTCGAAGCGTCTCGGCGATTTCGCGATCCGCGACGTCTCCTTCGAGGCGGCCCCGGGTGAGTACCTCGTCCTCCTCGGCGAGTCGGGGGTCGGCAAGACGATCCTCCTCGAGACGATCGCCGGGCTCATCCCGCCCGACGGGGGGCGGATCTTCCTCGGAGGGCGCGATATCACCTCCGAGCGCATCCAGCGCCGGCGGATCGGTCTCGTCTTCCAAGGACAGTCGCTCTTCCCGCATCTCTCCGTCCGGGGCAACGTCGCCTACGGGCTCGGGGGGCGGCGGGGCGCCGACCGGGCGGGCAGGCGGGCGCGCGTTGCGGACGTCGCCCGACAACTGGGGATCGAGTTGCTCCTCGATCGGCGGCCGGGCACCCTCTCGGGCGGGGAGGCGCAGCGCGTCGCCCTCGCGCGGGCGCTCGCGCCCGCGCCGGAGGTCCTCCTCCTCGACGAGCCCCTCTCCTCGCTCGACGCCGGCGCGCGGTCGGGGCTCCGCCGGCTGCTCCGGCAAATCAACCGCGACGGCGTGACGGTCGTCCACGTGACCCACGACTACGAGGAGGCGATCGCGCTCGCCACGCGCGTCGGGGTGATGGAGCGGGGGAAGATCGTGCAGGCGGGAGAACCGCGGGAGGTCTTCCGCCGCCCGGCGTCATCCTTCGTCGCGCGGTTCGCGGGGATCGGCAATTTCCTTCCCGGGATCCTCGCCCGCGAGGGCGGCCGGGCGAGGATTTTCTGCGACGGGATTTCCCTCGACCTCGTCGACGACGGTCCGGCGGGGGAGGGGCACGTCGTCATCCGGGGCGAGGACGTGACCCTTTCGGTCGGGAGGCCCGATTCGGGCGCGCGCAACGTCCTGGCCGGCGTCGTGGTCGACACCGTCCCGGTGCGCTTCGGCGTGGAGGTGACGGTCGACGTTGGCGTCGAGCTGTCGGCCCTTCTCGCGCACGACCGGGTCGAGGCGCTCGGCCTGCGTCCGGGCGTCCGCGTCTGGGCGAGCGTGAGGGCGGGGGACGTCCGGTTTCTCAGGAGGTGACGCCGTGCGGAACGTGCGGCCGCGACTGAAACTCTACTTGCGCGCTTCCGGCGAGGAGGGGCTTTTCGGCGACGGCACCGTGCAACTCCTCTCCGCCGTGCGGGAGCGGGGGTCGATCGGGGACGCGGCCCGGTCGCTCGGGCGGGGCTACCGGAAGGCGTGGGGCGACATCAGGCGCGCGGAGGCGGCCCTCGGGCGCACGCTCGTCGAGACGTCGCGCGGGGGGCCGGGGGGAGGCTCCACCGTCCTCACCCCCTTCGGCCGGCAGCTGCTCGCCGCGTGGGACGGCTACCGGGAGGAGGTTTCCTCGTGCATGGGAAAGGCGTATACTCTTTATCTCGAGACGCTGGTGGAAGGAGACGACGATGAGTGACGAAACGATCGGCGACGCGGTCGAGGCGGCCGCCGTCGAGCGCGACGGCAAGCGGGTGCTCTACTGCGCGCGGGCCTTCGAGATCGCCGCCGGGCGCGGGGTGGCCGTGCGGGCAATCGGCGAGGCCTGCAACGACCGCGGCGTGAAGATCGTCGGGTGCCAGCTCGGCTGCTTCGACTAGGAGGAACCGCGTGAAGACGATCGTCGTGTCCGGCGCCCGGTCGAACGTCGGCAAGACCGCCCTCGCCGGGGCGATCCGCCGGCTCCTTCCCGGGGCCGTGCACGTGAAGATCGGCCACGGAAAGCGCAAGCCCGGCGGGGGGAACGCCTTCTACCCCGTCGGCACGCCGTGGGAACGGATCGCGGAGGCGCACGGAAACGCGCCCTGGCTCGTCGTCGAGAGCAACCGCGTCCTCGCCGAGATCGACGCCGACTGCGTCGTCTACCTCGCGGCCGACCGGCCGAAGCCATCGGCGGCCCTCGCCCGGCGGCGCGCCGACATCGTGCGGGGGCTGCCCGTCGGCGCCGGCGAGTTGCGGCGCCTCGCCACGGAACTCGGCGTCGACGAGGAGACGATGCGGCGGATCGCGCAACTCGCCGGCGCGACGGAACAGGGCGGGGAGACGGGAACGCGCGTCGCGGACGAAGCCGCGGCAAAACGGAAGCGGGAAACGTGAACACGGGAGAGACGATACCCTTCAACGAGGCCTTCCGGCGCATCATGTCGGCGGTTCCGCCCGGAACGGCGGCTGCCCCGCTCGGGACGGAGACGGTTTCGCTCGATGCGGCGGCGGGCCGCATCCTCGCGGCCGACGTGCGGTCGGACGTGGACATGCCCCCCTTCGACAAGTCGGCGATGGACGGCTTCGCCTGCCGGGCCGCCGACCTCGGCCGGCCCCTCGAGATCGTCGGCGAGATCCCCGCGGGCACGATCCCGCCGTTCGCGGTCGGTCCGGGCGAATGCGCGCGGATCATGACGGGCGGCGTTCTCCCCGGGGGGGCCGACACGGTCGTCATGGTGGAGCACACGGAGATCAGGGACGAACGGATGGTCGTCACGCGCCGGAGCGAAGCGAGGAACGTCTGCCGCAAAGCCGAGGACGTGCGGGAGGGGGAGGTCGTTCTGCGGCGCGGGACGCTCGTCACCTCCGCCGAGACGGCCGTCCTCGCCGCGGTCGGCTGCGTCGAGGTGCCCGTCGCGCGCCGCCCCGTGCTCGGGATCGTCGCCACGGGGAGCGAGCTCGTCGAGCCCGCCGAGCGACCGTCGGGGGCGATGATCCGCGATTCCAACGGAGCGCAGCTCGCGGCCCAGGCGGCGGCGGCCGGCTGCATCCCCCGCTGTCTCGGCATCGCCGGGGACGCGCCGGAGACGATCGGCGCCGTGATCGACCGGGCGCGCGGCGCGGTGGACGTCTTCCTTTTCTCCGGCGGCGTCTCGATGGGGGCGTACGATTTCGTGCCGGCGGTCCTCCGCGGCCGCGGCTTCGAGCTGCTCGTCGAGAAGATCGCCATGAAGCCGGGCAAGCCGACCGTCTTCGGCCGCGGCGACGGCGACTGGGTCTTCGGCCTGCCCGGCAATCCCGTCTCCGTCTTCCTCGTCTTCGAACTCTTCGTCCTGCCCTTCTGCCACCGCCTGATGGGCAGGGAGCACCGGCCTCTCGTCGTCACGGGGGTGCTCGCCTCGCCGATCCGGCGGCGACGGTTTGATCGCCTCGCCCACGTCCCGGTGAGACTCGGCCCGGAGGGCGCCATCCACCCCGTCGAGTATCACGGCTCGGCGCACATCCACGCGTACGCGGCGGCCGACGGTTTCGTGGCCGTGCCCGTGGGGGTCGGGGAGATCCCGGCCGGCACGCCGGTACGCGCGACCGTCATCCGGCTCTCGCCGGCGGGGGAGGAGAAGCGGCCGTGCTGAACGATCAGGCGGGACGGCATATCGACTACCTGCGGATCTCGGTGACCGACCGCTGCAACTTCCGCTGCGTCTACTGCATGCCGCCCGGGGGGATCGCCCTCAAGCAGCACGACGAGATCCTCTCCTTCGAGCGGATCGCCGAGGTCGCCCGCGCCGCGGCCGGGCTGGGCATCTCGAAGATCAGGCTCACCGGCGGCGAGCCCCTCGTCCGCCGCGGCCTCCCCGATCTCGTCGCGTTGCTCGCGCCGATCGAGGGGATCGGGGAGGTATCGATGACGACGAACGGCTCGCTCCTTTTCCCGGAGACGGCTCGGGCCCTGAAGCGGGCCGGGCTCGCCCGCGTCAACGTCTCGCTCGACACCCTCGACGCGGAGCGCTTCCGCGAGATCACCCGCGGCGGGGAGATCGTCGAGGCGGTCGCGGGGATCGTGGCGGCGAGGGAGGCGGGGCTCGATCCGGTGAAGGTCAACATGGTCGTCTTCGACGGGACGACGCCGGAGGAGATCGACCGCATGCGGGGTTTCTGCGGGGCGAACGGACTCGTGCTGCAGACGATCAGGCGGTTCCGGCTCGACGGGCGGCCCGACGAGAGCCGGTGCCCGCACGTTTGCGACCGGCCGCTTCCCTGCGAGCGGTGCAACAAGATCAGGCTCACCGCCGACGGGTTCCTCAAGCCCTGCCTCTTCGACGACCATGAGATCCCCGTGGATTTCGAAGACGTCGAGGGAAGCCTGCGGCGGGCCGTCCGGGAGAAGCCGCGCCGGGGCACGGGGTGCGTGAGCAGGAGCATGAACGAGATCGGAGGATGACGTGACGGATTTCTCGCACATCGACGGGCGCGGCCGCGTGCGGATGGTCGACGTCTCGGGCAAGCCCCCGCTCCGGCGGACGGCCGTCGCCGCCGGCGAGGTGACCATGCGGCCGGAGACGATCGAGCGGCTTCGCGCGGGCGCCCTGGCGAAGGGGGAGGCCCTCGCCGCGGCGAGGATCGCCGGGATCCAGGCGGCCAAGCGCACGGGAGAGCTCATCCCCCTCTGCCACCCCCTTCCCCTCGACCACGTCGCCGTCGACCTCGTTTTCCGCGAAAACCGCGTCGAGATCGAGGCGACGGCGGTGACGACGGCGCGGACCGGCGTCGAGATGGAGGCCCTGACGGCCGTCGCCGTCGCGGCCCTCACCCTCTACGACATGTGCAAGGCGGTCGACCGGGAGATGACGATCGGGCCGATCCGGCTGACGGAGAAGACGAAGGAGGAGCCGTGAGGAGGACCTTCGGAATCGTATCGCTGAACGTCTCGGCCAGAACGGGAACGACGAAGACCCCCGTCGAGCGGGTCGAGCTGCGCGAGGATCACGGGATCGTCGGCGACGCCCACGCCGGGCCGGGAAACCGCCAGGTCTCCCTGCTCGGCATCGAGGACGTCGACTCGATGAGAACGAAGCTCCCCGAACTCGAGCCGGGGGATTTCGCCGAGAACGTCACGACGCGCGGGATCGATCTCCCCGCACTGCCTCTCGGCACGCGGCTCGAGATCGGCGAGGCCCTGCTCGAGGTGACGAAGATCGGCAAGGAGTGCCACCGCGGCTGCGAGATCCTCCGGAAGACGGGGGACTGCGTCATGCCGCGGCGGGGCATCTTCGCCCGCGTCGTCCGCGGGGGGGAGGTGAGACGTGAGGATACTGGTGCTTACGATCTCTGACCGCGCCGCGCGCGGGGAATACGAGGACCGTTCCGGTCCGGCGGTGGCCGGGGCGATCGCCGCGGGGATCCCCGGCGCCGTGATCGAACGCCTCGTCGTCTCCGACGAGCCGGCCGGCATAGAGCGGGTGATCCGGTCGCGCGACGACGTCGACGCGATCCTGACGACCGGCGGCACGGGGCTCGGCCCGCGCGACCACACGCCCGAGATCACGCGCAACCTCTGCGACCGGCTCGTGCCGGGGATCGGCGACTACCTGCGGATGAAATCCCTCGAGCAGACGATCCACGCCGTCACCTCGCGCGGGACGGCCGCCGTGCGGGGGCAGACCCTCGTCGTGAATCTTCCCGGTTCGGTGGAGGGGGCGGCCTACTGCGCCGGGCTCCTCGTGCCGATCCTGCCGCACGCCGTGCGGATGATCCGCGGCGAGGGGCACTGAGAGCGGCGTCAGGGCCCGACGGGCGAGGCGGTGAGCTGCCGCTGTCCCGTGCCGTCGGCGTTCATGATCCAGATCGTTCCGTTGGCCGGCGTGTATTCGCGTATCGCATACCTGACGTATGCGATGCGCGAGCCGTCCGGCGACCAGCACGGCTCGCCGCCTCCGCCGTCGGTCAACCGGAGCGGGTTCCCGCCGCCTGCGTCCACGATCCAGATGTCGCATCCCGCGGACGCGTCGTTTGAACGATGCGCGCAGGCGATCCGCGAGCCGTCGGGCGACCAGGCGAGTTCCCAGTAATAGCCGTGGGGAGTTCCCAGGGGCGTCATGACGTCGCTCGTCATGTCGTACGTCCACAGCGCTCCCTGCGACGAGCCCCACTCGTTGTCGCCGACGAAGACGAACAGCCGGTCATCGGGCGACCAGCTGATGCCGTGCGGACCGTCCTTCCTGAACAGCTCCTCACCCGTCCCGGCGTCGAAGATGCGGATCCCGCCGAACGAGCAGGCGATCCTGCTCCCGTCGCTCGACCAGTCCGGCCAGAGGCATCCGCCCCCGGTGGTCAGTTGTCGCGGGTCGGAGCCGTCCGCGGCGATGGTGAAGAGGTCACGGTCGTGGACGAAGGCGATCCGCGAGCCGTCCGGCGACCATGCCGGTTGCCTGCCGATCGGCGAGATGCGGCGCGGGTCGCCGCCGTCGATGTCGATCAGCCAGAGACCGGCGAGGTCCTCGTCGATACGGGATGTGCCGTCGAGCGGGTCGACGTCCACGACGCCGAAGTGATGATAGGCGATCGTCGAGCCGTCGGGCGACCAGGCCGGACCGGCGTCGATCATCGGGTACACGATCAGCCAGTCCAACAGGCTGTCGGCGGGCTCGACCGCGGACTCGTCGCACCCCGATCCCGTCATCGCGACGCATGCGATCGCGGCGACGAGCAACGGTCGATACGGACGGCGCATCTTCCATCCCTCCCCCGTGGCGCCTGTGGCGCGTATTGTCTGTATGCTGCTGTCATGTCCATGCCGGTGCGCGGGATGCCGATGGACGCGAACCGATCATGTAAACGATTGTTCACATGGTGTTCGTTTCTGCCGATCATGTTGTGTTCGGGGGGATCCCTCTATGCCTAAATGATAAGTCAAATGCAAAAATCGTGTCAATCGGAAAATTCCGGATTGTGTCATTGCCGCCCCCGGGACGGTCTGATGCGGACGGAACCGCTTTCTCCGGCCGCGCGCGGCCGCTTCGATGGAGGACGACATGCGACGACTGCTCTCGCTGCTCATCGCCGGGACCCTGATCCTCGGCTGTTCGGACGACGCCACCGGCCCCGTCGACGACGGCGGGGGCGACACCGAAGAGGCCTTCCTCGTCTCCTGGTCCCTCGACGCGGGACGCGCCGCGTCGTCGACCGTGACCGCCGCGGGGGGCGGGACGCTCGTCGCCACCGACGCCGACGGCGTCTCGTACACGCTCGAGGTGCCCCCCGGCGCCCTCGGCGGCGACACCCTCGTCACGATCACTCCCTTCGCGTCGCTCTCCATAGAGGGGCCGGGGCTGACCGTCTGCGAGGGCTGCGCGCCACCCGACACCCTCTGCTGCGTGCGCGGGGCGCTCTTCGAGCCCGCGGGGCTCGCCTTCGACACGACGGCGGTCCTCACCATCCACTACCCGGTCGCCGTGCCGATGCCTCCCGACACGATGGGTCGTATCGTCCTGCTCGGCGACGATCCGGCCGTCTACGCCCCCTGCTCGACGTCGGTCGACGCGGGGGCGAGGACGATCGAGACGGGGATTTCCCACTTCAGCGGCTACGGGACGGACGCCCCCGACTGCGATCGACTCACGGGCGCGTTCATCGAGGCGCGCGACCGCATGACCGCCCTCGAGGGCACGGCGATGTTCTACGGGGCGGCGGGGGACTTCTGGTCGCTCCGCCGGTCCGGCATCCATTGCGACGGGTACGGGACGTGCGTCGAGGTCTGCCCGGGGCTCGCCGACGGCGTCGACTCCTGGATCGAGCTCTCGGCCGCGAACCACGGCGCGGCCCTCCAGTCCTTCTTCGCCGGGGAACCGGCCGACTGGTCGACGATCGACGCCCTCGTCGGCCACGCGGACGCCGCTCTCCGCCTCGCCGCGGCCTGCCCCTCTGTCGGGCGGTCCGACCTCCGGGCCACCATCCTCGGCATCATCCGGGAGAAGGCCGGCGTCATCGCCGACGAGGCCTGGGCGGCATGCGAAGACGACCGCTGCGACGAGGGGCGCAGCGCCCTCTCCTCTCTCGTCGATCTCGCCGACCGGGGCTACATCGAGGACGCGGCCTTCGCGCAACTCCTCCGGGACCGCTACGAGGACTGTTGCGGGGGCTGGAACCTCTCATTGTCGGTCGACAACACGACGATCCTCCGCGCGATCATCCAGCCGGGGGACGAGACGATGACCTCGGCCACCTTCACGATGACCGTGACGACCGCCTCGGGGGAGCCGGTGGCGGACAAGTACGTCGATCTCTACTGGGACGAGGATCGTTTCATCGGCGGGGGCACGACCGACGAGAGCGGCGTCGCCCGGAAGTCCATCGGGGTGCGCGACCTCGGCTCCGGCGACCGGTTCAATTGCGCCGGAAGCGTCGTGAAGGAGGTCTACGCGAAGATCTATGATTCGTCCTCATCGACGAACTACTTCTCCGATGCGGTTACGATCACCTTCCGGAACTTCGTCGTCTCGGCGACCGTCTCCTATACGTATACCTTCGACGAGTACGAGGACGCCGAGAACTACGGCTCCGGGTCGGCGTCGGTGTCGGGAGGCGGGTGGAACTACGGCAACTCCGCGGCGTTTTATATCTGCGACAATGCGTTCAACGGCACCCTCCGGCGTTCGTACTCCTCGTCGGGCTGCACGAACGGCGAGTGCGGGACGAACACCTTCATCGACGGCCTGGAGTACGAAAAGTGCCTCCTTCGCCCGAACCTGGAATCGGTCCTGCTCGACAACGGCACGGTCACCTACCGTCTCGTCAGCCTCACATTCAACACGGTCGGCGTGCCGGGGCAGGCCTGGATGGAACTGTGCAAGGAGGGGGAGTGCGACACGAGTCTCGTCTACGTGAGCGCCTGGGCGCCGTGGCCCGCCGTGCCCTCCCTCTGGGAAAGCGTCGACGGGGTCATCGAGCCGCTCACCTGGTCGCTGGAATCCGAGACCGAGAACGCGAACCTCTCGATCGTCGTCGAGGCGTACTACTAGGGGAGTGGCGCGAGCGGGGAGGGCGAATGACGGAACGGCCACCCGGATCGTAATCGCCTGTCAATATTGAAGTTGTAAGGCGTGTCGGGGCCGCCTTTGCCGCCCGGCGCCCATCCGTCAAGAACGGGTTGCGGTTCCGTTCGATCTTCGTCGCATCGCCGGCGACCCCAGATTTGCGGTTGACATAAATCGTTGTCGTATGGTACAATTTGCATTGTCGAGTAAGTAAACGGTATCTCCAGCGTTAAGATGCGGAAAGGAGGCCTAGGTTACCCCCGAGTATCGACAACCTTGGGTCCCAAACCTTGCTGTAAGGTTTAGGAGGTTATGAGGATGTTCAAAGGAAAAGTTCTGCTTTTCTCTTTGCTGCTCGTCTTGGCGACTTCTCTCTACGCAGGCGATGTTGACAACTGCGAGAGCGAATGCGCAGTGTCGTGCGTCGGCATGCGGGTTTCGATCTGTCCCGCCGGCGACTTCGAGTTCATTTCGGCCGGTTGTGGTGGCGACAGCGACTACATCGAGGTCTACGTGCGTGACGCCGGCGGCCTGGGAATCGCAAACATTCCCTGGACCGACTACTGGTTGAACGCGTGCGACCCCGCCGAGGAGTTGTGCCTGTGCGCCAACGCCGTCGTTGCTGACTCGCTCACCAACGACGAAGGTCGGACGACCATCTCCGGGCGCATCGCCGGCGGTGGCTGCATCACGACGGGCGGCGTGTACCTCGCCGTACAGGGCAAGCAGCTTCTCGCGAAGCCGGATTGCCTTGATCCGATTTGCATGGCCATGATCATCGTCAGCCCGGATCTGACGGCCGACTGCGAAGTCACGCTGTCCGATCTCGGCGTGTTCGGTCTGAGCTACAACAAGGCTCTGGGCGATGCTGGTTACAACACTTGCTGTGACTTCAACGACGATGATCAGTGCAACCTGAGTGACTTCGCCTTCATGGGCGAGCACTACCTGCACGAGTGCTTCTAAATTGAGTCAAGCGAGTAATCTGCGACCTTGATCATGCATCAGATGGGCTGCAACGATAGGGGAGTTAGATTATGAAGAGAGTATTGCTGTCTCTGGCGGTAGCTCTCCTCCTGCCGAGCATGCTGACTGCCGCGACGATGGGCGCGTACTTCTCGTACACGCCGGGTCAGATGACCTCATCGCCGCCGCCGTTCGTAGCGTTCGACGTCTACCTGTTCATTCACAACGCGGAAGCCTACGTGACCGCGGTTGAGTACAAACTGGAGACGCCGGGAGATCCGACCCACGTGTTTTTCGCGATCGGTACCGTCGAGTATCCCGACAACAAGGCCGTCAACCTTGGCGATCCTTTTTCGGGCCATTCGATCTCGTACTGGCCGCCCCTGAACGGCTACGTTCCGGGGTATAACCTGCTCTGCTCGTTCCCGGCATTCCTCACGGAGCCCTGCTGGAACGATGGCGGGCTGGTTAGCGACTACATGCTCGTGATCGGACCGCACCCGGGCAGCGGAGAACTCCGCGGTACGTATTCCCCGGACAACGACTTCTTCCCGATCATCGGGCTGACCTCACTGCTCTGCCCGAGCGAGATCGCGACGGAAGACGCGAGCTGGGGCGCTATCAAGTCCCTGATCAAGTAGGGGACGAGGGGAAACATCGTTGGGTCTGTGGCTGGGTGAGGATGTGAGTCATCCAGCCACGGAACAACGAGGCGGAAGGGGGTGGTCGGGTAGACATCGTAGCTATGGCTATTCGGCACCACCGCTTTCTGAAACCGATACGGGTTGCAACAATGGATATGTTGGCTGCTTTCTCACCTAGGAGGAACAACAAGATGAGGAAAGCATTACTGCTTGCAGCCGCGATGATGTTCATCACGGGCGCCGCCGTCGCCGGTCCGTGGGGCTACATGGCCCTCTACACCGACGCCAACCACACGGTCTGCGAGGCCATCAGCCCCGGCGGATTCTACATGGCCGAGATGTGGATCTGGTGTCTGCCCAGCGACAACGGCCAGATGTGCGCCGAGTTCTCGATCGGCTACCCTGCCGACATCATCACGAGCACGGTCACCCCGAACCTTGACATCATCTCGGTGACGCTGGGCGACCTGCTTAACGGCATGAGCGTTTGCTACAACGCGTGCCAGGACGACTGGAACTGGCCGTTCCACCAGACGCTGTACCTTACCGGCATGGTTCCCGAGTTCGTGACGATCAACCCGCATCCCGACACGGGTGCGGTCTCCTTCGCGAACTGCCTCGAGGGCTTCCCCATGGAGCCGGCCGTCATCCTGAATCACCTGGCCATCAACCAGGCGTGTGAGATCGGGACCGAAGAGGCCAGCTGGGGCGCGATCAAGGGCATGCTCGAGTAGTCGTTCGCCGACTGCTCAGTGGAGTCTGTCCGAAATTCAGGAGGGGGGCTCCCTGACAACAGGGAGCCCCCGTTCCGTCCGAAAGGGGGTGACAATTCGCCCCGACAGCAACAGATGAGAACACCGGTTCTCTGTCGATCGACACCGTTGGTTCGCTCTACCTCAGGAGGACTTCAGAAATGAAGAGGACTTTACTGCTCTCCGCTGCCCTGCTTCTCGTTTCCAGCCTCGCCTTCGCCGGCCCGGTCGGCTACATGGGTCTCTACGCCGACGTCGACCACTCGGTCTGCGAGGTCATCAATCCCGGCGGATTCCTGCCCTTCACGATGTGGATCTGGTGCCAGCCCAGCGACAACGGCCAGATGTGCGCCGAGTTCTCGATCGCCTATCCCCCGACCGTGATCCAGAGCACCGTCACGCCGAACGCGGCCTTGATCTCGGTCACCCTGGGCGACCTGCTCAATGGCATGAGCGTCTGCTACGTCGGCTGCCAGCACGACTGGAACTGGCCGTTCCAGCAGATGAACTACCTGACCGACACCAGCCCCAACTACATCACGATCAACGCGCATCCCGACACCGGCGAGATCTCCTTCGCGAACTGCCTCGAGGGCTTCCCGATGGAGCTTGCCGTCGTGACGAACCACCTGGCCCTCAACCAGCCGTGCGAGATCGCCACGGAAGAGGCCAGCTGGGGCGCCATCAAGGGTATGCTCGAGTAGTCGGCATCCCGACAGTCCGATCTGCCATACGGGGGACCCCTGCCGGGGGTCCCCCGTTTCGTTCGGCCCGGCGGGATTTTCGCCTTGTCCGGCGACCGGCGGCGGGTTACTTTTAAGACAGGCCGGGGCGCGCGGATCGCGGCCCCGGCCACCTTCGGGCCCCTGGCGGGTATCCCCTGGAAAGAAAGGACCGTCCGCTTGAAGAGGGATCGATTCACGCAGGGCTGGATCGTCGCGCTGCTCCTCTGCGCAGCCGGGGCGGCGTGGGCGGCGACGCCGGGGACGCGCATCCTCTCCTCGACCGCCTCCTCGGTGACCTTCGAGATCGCGCTTCCCGCCCACGAGATCGTCGAGACGGCTGACGGGGCGCGGGTCGTCGTGCCGGGATTCGGCACCTTCTCGCCGCCTGGCTCGATCGAGGTGCCCGGACGGCTCTTTCCCGTCGCCGTGCCGCCGTCGGGGGAGGTGCGCACGAGCTGGCGTATCCTCTCCTCCGTCGATCTCGGCCCCCTCGATCTCGCGCGCGTGCGGGCGGAGCGCTTCGTCCCGGGAGCGGAGGACATCCCCGCCACGGAGAGCTTCCTGCCGGCCGATCCCCGCGCGGGGTTGGGGCTTCCCGCGGTCGTCGACGCGGGCCGGCCATCGATGATGGGACGCCTCCGCGTCCTGCCCGTGCGGGTCAACGCCCTCGTCGGGGAGGCGGGATCCTACGCCCTCGTCACGCGGCTCTCGGTGACCGTCACCTGGACCGCGCCGGCTCCCGGCGGCGGAGGTCTCGATGCCCCGCTCACGGGCGCCTGGCGGAGCCTCTACGACCGGACGCTCGTCAATCCCGGGGCGGCGGCCTCCCTGCGGCGTCCCGTCGACGACCGCCGCCCGCTCGGTCTGCCGGCGGCCGACGTGAAGCGGTTGAAGATCCACGTCGGCGAGACGGGCATCTACGCCCTGCGGGCCGATTCCCTCATCGCGTGCGGGATGAGCCCGGGGCTCGCCGTCGACGGCTTCGCCCTCAGGATGCGCTATCCCGCCGAAAGCGGCGACGACCCGCTCCGTATCGTCGAGGTGCCGGCCTTCGTCCTCGAGAACCCGTCGGCGAACGGGATCCTCGACGGCGACGACCGCATCTTCTTCTACGCAAGGCATATCAAGGACGACGGGGAGGCGATGGACGTCGATGCGCGTTTCACCGACCACAATGTCGTCTGGCTCGACGAGGAGACGGCAGGCGCCTTCATGGCGGAGGGGATCGCGCCCGCCGGCGGCGTGGCGCCCGCTCCCTTCCGCGCGCGCGCGGTCGCGCGGGAGGACGCGTACTATCACAAGCGCAACCGGCCGGGCAACCTCGATTTCTACTACATCCTCTTTCCCGAGCGCAGCGTCAACAACGTGCCCGTCCATCTCCGGAAGCCGGCGGACGCCGTCGCGGCCGTCGCGATCGACATCCAGGGCGCCGATCGCAACTCCGTGCGGCAGCGCCTCGCCTTCTCGATCAACGGCCACGCGCTCGGCACGGACTCGATCTCGTCCTACAACAGCAAGACGGAGGTCTTTCCCGCCGTCCCGGGCGAGTGGCTCCTCGACGGGGAGAACACCGTCACGATCGCGACCGACGAGGACTGGGGAGTGCTCGTCGACGAGGTCCGGGTGGATTACACGGGGCGGTTCGAGGCCGACGGCGACCGACTCGAGTTCGAGACGGGGCTTTCCATCCTCGGCATGACGGCGGTCATCCCCGGGTTCACCGCCGCGGGCGGGATCCTCTTCGACATCACGGAGACCGGGGCACCGACCGCGCGCGTCCTCGATCCCGCCGACTTCGTCGACGCGGGGGGCGGACTCTTCACGCTCACGCTCGATGTCCAGCCCTCCATGGACGTGCGGCGGCGGTTCGCGGTGATCGGCGAGAGGGGCGCGATGCGCGTGCCGAACCGCCTGATCGAGGCGGACGCGGCCTCGCGCCTCCTCGACGAACGGGGCCCCTTCAACGCGATCATGATCGTTCACGGCGATTTCATGGCCGAGGCCGAGGTCTATGCCGAGTACCGGCGAAACCAGGGATACCGCATTCTCGTGGCCGACGTGGCCGACGTCTTCGACGAGTTCAACGGCGGCCGGCCGCACATCGACGCGATCCGGCGCTTCGTCGCCCGGGGGGTGGATCGCTGGGGCGTCGAGTACGTGCTCCTCGTCGGCGACTCCAGCGAGGACCGCAAGGGCACGGCGACGAACTCGCCGCCCGATTTCGTCCCCTCCTACACCTACTGCACGAGCGTGCTCGGCACCTACTTCTACGACGAGGTCGTCTCGACCGACCGGTACTACTCCTTTCTCGACGAATCGCCTCCCGGGGTCGTCGGCGGACCGCTCGACGGCGGATTCCCCGACGTCTTCGTCGGCCGGATACCCGTCGGGAGCGGGATCGAGCTGCGCGCCGTGCGCATCAAGATGGAGCGGTTCGAGACGGCCGAGCCGGGCGAGACGTGGCGCCGCAGGGTGCTGCTCTTCGCCGACGACGCGTGGTCGGGCGGCGGCAACGACTACCGGCGCGTCTCGGGGGAGGATCGCTTCGAGTCCAGCATGGGCCTCGTCGGCGACTCGATCGAGGAGGCCCTGCCCGGCGGCTTCGACATCCAGCGTCTCTGGCTGTCGACGTGGACGGAGACGCCGCACCTCAACCCGGCCGGCGATCCCGGATCGCAGGTCTACAGCCGGACGGTGGATTCGGTGCGGACCTATTTCTCCTCCTACCTCGACCGCAAGCTCAACGAGGGGTGCCTCTTCTACTCCTTCCAGGGGCACGGCAACCGCTCGACGCTGACCACCGAGGCGGCCTTCGCCTCGCTGATCATCTACGACGACATCGACAGCCTCAGGACCGACCGGCAGCATCTCTTCATAGGGATCGGCTGTCATATCAGCGAATTCGCCCGCGCCAGCGAGCTCAGCCGCGCGATCGACGGGAAGAACGGCGACTGCCTCACCGAGCAGCTCCTCTTCAAGCCCCTCGCCGGGGCGGTGGGCACCTACGCGAGCACCGGCTACGAGTATCTCGGGGAGAACGCGATCTTCTGCGAGACCCTCCACGAGGTCCTCTTCGCCATGGTCCCCACCGATTCCGTCCCGCCGGAAAAGGAGTACACCGGGGCCCACTGGACCTTCGGCGAGGCGCTCGTCGCGGCCGAGACCGAGCACATCGTCCGCCGCGGGGCCGGCGCCTACGAGCAGGTCTTCCGCTATCTCCTCCTCGGCGACCCGATGACGAAGATCGACCCGGGCGCGCCCCTGATGAAGCTCTTCGCCGACTGGGGATCGGGATTCGTGGAGACGCATCCCGACTCCTTCCGCGCCGTCGGCGGGAGCAACCGCTGCCGCCTCCGGTTCGAGGCGAGCGACGTCGTGGCCCTCGAGGGGATCGGTCTCGAGATCGACGGTGAGGACGTCACCGATTCGCTGGAGACGGTGCGCCTCGGCGACGAGGATCTCACCTACGCGCGCCGGTACCGCGCGGAGCTCGATTACACGGTCGCTCTCGAGGACGAGGCCCTCCTCTTCCGCGTCTTCAAGCCGGTTGGGATCGAGGCGGGATACGTCGAGGTCGCGCCCCGGACGACGATACGCCTCTTCTTCAACGACGACCTCGAGATCATGCCCGGCGGCAACAGCCCGCCGACGGGGGATTTCCGCGTCGAGGCGGATTTTCCCGCCTACATCGACCAGGCACCCCTCCTGTTCGTCGACGGTGTCCGTTTCGACCGGGCCGTCTTCGCCGTCCCGGATCCCGCCGACTCGCTGCACTGGGAGGCCACGTTCGCGCACACGTTCGCCGGAGGCGAGAACGTGCTCACCGTCCGGGTGGGCGAGTTCTCGCGCGACTTCATCTTCACGACGGGGGGGAACCAGTTCACCCTCGACGGTTTCAACTTCCCCAATCCCTTCGACGGCGGCACGAACATCGTCTTCACGCTCAATCTCGGCGCCGATTCGGGGGAGATCGACATCTACAACGTCAGCGGCGTCCGGATCCGCCGCCTCGCCGTGCCCGCCGACCGGCTCGATCCGGGGAAGCCGAATACGATCTGGTGGGACGGGCGGGACTCGGCCGGCGGCCGCGTGGCGAACGGCACCTACCTGTACATGATCCGCGTGCGTCTGGGCGGCGAGGAGCGGACCGTCACGGGCACGGCCGTCAAGCTCGAGTAGGCGGCGGATATTTTCCTTTACCGGGCAGGCGTCTCCCCCTACAATCCGGCTGTGATCGAACTGGCCGGCGTGTCAGGTTCCGGGGAGGCCATCGCGTGATCGAGCGACTCGACAGGTTGCGCAGCCGGGAGACGAGGATCGTCGTCGGGATCGAGCTCGGCGGCGGCACGGGGCGTCTCGGCGCGGCGGTCGTCGGCGTCAGCGGACGCGGCAACGAGACCTTCCTCGACCTGCTCGGGTTCCGGTCTCTCGCGCTCCCCGCCGAGCTCGTCACGACCCTCTCGAGCCTCGACCGGCACGAGTCCTTCGATTCGGACGAGCTCGCCGGCATCGATTTCCTCCTCTATCACCATCTCTTCCAGCTCTACGAGGGTGTGCTCGACGAGAGCGGCATCGAGCCCGACCGGGTCGATCTCATCGGTGTCAAGGAATTCGAGGCCGGGGAGAGCGTCTTTCCGAAGGATCCGGCGGTGCTCAGCGAGATGACCGGACGGATCGTCGCCTGCCGGTTCTTCATCAAGACGGGCGGTGAGAACGGCGGCGCCGTGCCGGTCGCTGAAAGCCTTCTCGAGCGCATGGTCGAGGGGTTGATCGGGCGGTTCGACCTCGACAAGGAGACGCGCGAGGCCGCGGCCGTCGCCCTGCTCGCCAACGAGGCGCTCTTCCACGAGAGCAGCGAGGCCTGCGAGAACGGGTCGGATCGCCGCCCGCGGCTCAAAACGGTCGGCAGGACGGGTCAAAACGACGGCGATGCCTGTCTCAACGGCGAGTTCTACTTCCCCGAGTGACCGGACACCACAAGGAGCGCGCATTCCCGTGAACAGGAGACGATCGTACACGATTCCGCGCTGCGCCGCGGCCACGGTCCTGTGGTTTCTCGCCTCCTGCGGAGGGCCACGGCCGGCGACGACGCCCGCCGCCCTGCCCGGGTCGGAGGCGGCGAGGCCGGCCGCGCCCGTGCGAACCGGGAAGGAGCCGATCGTCCGGGTCCTCGTTCTCGATGCGCAGAAGAGCGTGACGGTGAGCATCCCCGGCGCCTTCGACGTCGAGGCGGGCGACGGCGGCACGCGGCACCGGGACGGGGCGCGGCTGAAGGTGACTGCGTCCGGCGCGGGCGTCCGCGTGGCGGAGGGCAGCAGGATCCTCGGCGAGGGCGAGTCGGTGACCGTGACGCCGACGGCGGGCGGGCGGATCTACGTGAACGGCAAGCCGTACCGCGGGGGGCTCCGTTTCTACGCGGCCGACCGGAAGGTCCTCACGCTCAACGTGATCGGGATCGACGATTATCTCAAGGGGGTGCTCCCCGCCGAGATCGGCGTGCTCCGTCCCGAGCTCCACGAGGCCTACCGCGCCCAGGCGATCGTTTCGCGCTCGTACGCCATCAGCAAGCTCGACGAGAAGCGGGGGGAGCGGTACGATCTGCGCGCCACGATCATGGACCAGGTCTATCGCGGGGTGCAGGGCGAACACGCCGAGGCGAGCCGCGCGGTCGACGAGACGCGGGGCATGGTCGTCCTCTGGCGGGGAGAGACGGTGCGGACCTACTACAGCTCGTGCTGCGGGGGCATGACCGCCGACATCCGCATCGCCTGGCCCTGGAAGGAACCGTCGCCCTGTCTCGAGGGCGTGCGCGACGCCGCGCCCGGCGACGCGCGTTCCTTCTGCCGTTCGTCGCGGCACTTCCGCTGGCGCGTGCACTGGAGCGGCGACGAGCTCCGCCGGACCCTCCTCGAGACGATTCCGGCCGAGCTCGGCACGCCGCTTCCCCGGTCGACGACGATCCGGGACATCGCCGTGCTCGAGACCTCGCCGAGCGGCCGCGCCATGGCCATCGAGATCGTCACGGACACGGGGCGGTACACCGTGGCGGGCGACCGCATCAGGTGGGTGCTCCGGCCGCCGAACGCGAACGGGGCGATCCTGAAGAGCACGATGTTCAAGATGACGGTCGCGAAGCGTCACGGGACGGTCGAGAGCGTCGACCTCGTCGGCGGCGGCAACGGCCACGGCGTGGGGCTCTGCCAGACCGGGGCGATCGGGATGGCGACGGCGGGGCACGGCGCCGAGGAGATCGTTGCCCACTACTACCCCGGCGCCACCATCGGGCGGGTCTACCACTGAGGGCGGAAACCGGGGCGATCATGCAGAACGAACTGATGCGGCGCCTGTTCTCGCGCGTCGCGGTCGGCCTCGGGGGCCTGGCGCTCACCGGCGACGAGCGACGGCTCCTCCACGCGCTTCGCCCGGCGGGGATCGTCCTCTTCGCCCGGAACGTCGCCGACGGGCCCGGTGTCCGGCGGCTGGTGGAGGAGACGCGGGAGACGGTCGTCGGGGCCGGCGGCGACGCCCCGCTCGTTCTGGCCGACCAGGAGGGCGGCCGGATCTCCGTGCTCGCGGCGGCGGCCGGGGCGCCCCCGACGCAGTCGGCCCTCGCGTGCTGCTCCTCCCCGGTCCGCCTGGCCGTCTACCGCTCGAGCGCGGCGAGGATGCGCGCCCTGGGCGTCGATTTCCTCCTCGGTCCCCTCGCGGACACCGGCGAGGAACGACTCAATCCGGTCATCGGCGTCCGCTCGTTCGGCGCCGGCGAGGCGGAAACGGCCGATCTCGTCCGCGAGGCCGTCGGCATCTACCGGCGGGACGTCCTTTCCTGCATCAAGCATTTTCCCGGCCACGGATCCGCCTCGCGCGACTCGCACCTGACCCTGCCCGTCCTGTCGCGCACGCTCGCCGAGCTGCGCGAACGCGATATCCTGCCCTTCGCCGCGGGGATCGCCGCGGGCGCCGACGCCGTGATGACGGCCCATGTCGCCCCGCGAGGGCGCACGCGGCCCGCGTCCCTCGACCCGGAGATCGTCGACGGCCTGCTGCGGCGCGACATGGGATTCGGCGGGGCGATCGTCACCGACGCGCTCGAGATGGCAGGAGCCGGCGGCGACGCCGCGGCGGCAGCCGGAGCGGCCATCGAGGCGGGGAGCGACCTGCTCCTCTTCTCCGCGCCGATCGGGCAGGCGGCCGCCGCTCTCGAATCGGCCCTAAAATCGGGGACCCTCGATCCCGCCCTCCTCGCGGGGCCGCGGCACGAGGACGCGCTCGGGCGCCTGCACGCCCTGCGGCGGCGCGCGGAGGGCCTGCCGCCGGCCGTCGAGACGGGCGACGCCGCGGCGATTCCGGCGGCCGATGACGAGGCGGCCGCCGAGGCGATCGAGGTGCGCGGCCCGCTTCCGACCGTCAGCTCCTTCCGGTTCGCGGGGGAGGAGGAGGATCTTCGCGGCCCCGTGGTTTCACGGTTCGCGAGGCTCCTGCTCGGCGCGGCGAACTCGGCGGGCGCCCTTCCCGCCGGTTCGAAACCGCCGGGCACGGTCGGGCCGGTCTTCCGCGCCCCCGAAACGGGCGAAACGAGGCGGCTCCGTATCGTCGACCTTCCCGGCGGCGCGTCACCCGACGCATGCGTGCTGTTCTGCCGCCGGCCCGTCACGCCGGCCGCCGTCGAGGAGGCGTGCGGCTACGCGCGCGTTCTCGTGGTCGCCGGCTGGCCCTGGGCGGAAGGAGAGCGTCGCCGGACGGTCGTCGTGACGCGGGGGACCTGGGACGCGGCGGCCGCCGCCGTCGGGAGGCTGCTGGGAAAAGAAAAATCAGATTGACAGGGGTGGGGGCGACTGTTATACAATAGAGGCGATTGGCAGGGAATAACTGCCAATTTTTGGTTTACCCCGGCGGCGCCGGGAATGGAAACGAAGATACGGGCGGGGTCGTAGTTCAGTTTGGTTAGAACGCCGGCCTGTCACGCCGGAGGTCGCGAGTTCGAGTCTCGTCGGCCCCGCCATGAAAACGAGCGTCCCGCGGGAGACCGCGGGACGCTTTTTCGCTGTGCAGACGAAGAACGGGCGCGGGTCGATAACCCGCGCCCGTGAGCGTTCGTGCCGGACGGTGTCCAGACCGGCGGCGATCCTAGTAGTTGCGTCCGCCGCCGCCGCCCATGCCGCCGCGGTCGTTGCGCGGACGGGCCTCGCTGACGCGAAGCTGGCGGCCGTCCATTTCCTTGCCGTTCGTCTCGGCGATGGCCTTCTCGGCCTCGTCGTCGTTGTCCATCTCCACGAAACCGAAACCGCGCGAGCGGTCGGTCATCCGGTCGCGGATCACGCGTGCGGAAGAGACGGAGCCGTAGGGACGGAAGACGTCGCCGAGCTGGTCGTCAGTGGTATTGAAGGGAAGGTTCCCGACATAGATGTTCTTGGACATCGTGATTCCTGGCCTTTCGAAAGAACATGCGAACGGAACGATTGAATCGGTTACTCGCTGACGTCAAGGGTCTCGGCGATAGGTCTCCTCTCTGCGATCGGTCGTGCAGCACGTCACCCGCCCGATATGGTCCGGCATGCGCCGATTCACCATCGATATCGATACGCGTGGCCCGGGTGCATCTGTGGCTTGGTGTTACGACGGATCGATCGTTCGGGTGGGTGAATCCATTCTGAGCCGTTCGGGTCCTGTGCGTGCACGCTCCTTGAAGAAAAAACGGTTACGGAATAATTATAACGGATAATCCCTGGACGCGCCAGAGACAATTCGTCGATCCTACGCCCATGTCGGGCTTGGCGTTCCGGCCGGCGGCTGGTATCCTGATCCAAACAGGCACGAATCGTTCTCAACATCGGGAGGTGGATCGATGCGCCAGCGTCTCCGGATCTGCGCCCTCGCGATCCTGGTTTCAACCCTCTGCGCCGTGGCGGCCGGGCCCGCGTCGGCCTGCACGAGCATCATGGTCGGCCGCGCGGCCTCGGTCGACGGCTCAGTCTCCACGTCGCACACCTGCGACAGCCGGATCGATCGCACCTGGTTCGATATCGTCGAGCCGGCGACCCACCCGGCGGGCGCTCTCGCGCCGGTCTTCACCGGCCTCAGGTTCGTCACCGATCCCGGCGACTACGCACGCCTCGAGCCGAGCGGCTCCGTGCCGCAGGTGCCCGAGACGCGGGGGTACATCAACACGTCCTATCCCTGCATGAACGACCGCCAGGTGGCCATCGGGGAATCGACCTTCGGCGGCCGCAAGGAACTGCGCAACACGGGCGCGCTCTTCCCCTGCGAGGAGCTCTGCCGGTTCGCCCTGGAGCGCGCCTCGACGGCGCGCGGGGCGATCGCGGTGATCGACGAGCTGACCCGCGAGTACGGCTACAACGACGGCGGGGAATGCCTGACGATCGCGGACGGGAACGAGGTGTGGCACCTCGAGATCGCCGGGTGCGGATCGGATTGCATCGGCGCCGTCTGGGCGGCCGTGCGCATTCCCGACGACCACGTCGGGGTGAGCGCGAACGCGAGCCGCATCATGGAGCTCGATCTCGACGACGCCGAACGCTGCCTCGCCTCGGACAACGTCCTCGACGTCGCGATCGACCGCGGCTGGTGGGATCCCGCCTCGGGCGAACCCTTCCGTTTCTGTTACGCCTACGATCCCGAGGGCAGGACGAGCATGGGATCCCGGCGCCGCGAGTGGCGTGTCCTCGATCTCCTCGCCCCGTCGCTGGGCCTCGATCCGAACGCGGAGAACTACCCCTTCTCGGTGAAGCCGGACACCCTCGTCGACCTCGCCACGCTGATGTCGATCTTCCGCGACACCTTCGAGGGCACCGAGTACGACATGACCAAGTTCATGTACTACGAGAAAAAGCCGGGGGTCTTCGAGAAGAGCCCCTACGCCAACCCCTTCATGCACTACGACATGATGCCGCTCTTCAAGATCAACGGCGGATGGGACCGCATGGGCGAACGCTGCATCGCCCGGTACTACTGCACCTACGTGACGATCACCCAGTCGCGGAGCTGGCTCCCCGATCCGGTCGGCGGCGTCGTCTGGCTCGGGTGGGACAACCCGGCGATGACCGCCTTCGCGCCGATCTACTGCGGGATCACCGACGTGCCCGCGTCATGGAAGATCGACGGGCGCAAGCGCTTCGGGCGCGACTGCGCCTGGTGGGCCTTCAACCGCGTCGCCGATCTCTCGGCCCAGAAATGGCAGCACATGCGCGTGGACGTCGATTCGGTGCAAAGCGCGTTCGAGACAAAGGTCTTCGCCGACCGGGCGGCTCTCGAAAAGGAGGCGGCGCGCCTCTGCGCGAAGAGCCCGGAGAAGGCCCGCCGGTATCTCACCGACTACGTCGTCGACTACTGCGGGCGCATCACCGAGGCATGGTGGGAACTCGGCGACGCTCTCTGGGTGAAGTACACGGGGAAATTCTGACGGGCCCCGCGACCCGAACAGAACGGTTGCGCGACGAGGCGCCGGAATGTATGCTGCCTGAAACGACCCGCTGGCCGCCGGGCAGCCCGCCGGGCGGCGCCGCGCTTCCGTGACACGGCATCGAGACGACGGAGGTCACCCGAACATGAACGCAACGGACGTCGGCATATTCCATCCTTCGAGAAAACCGTTCCGATTCACGATCCTGATTTTCGTCAGTTTGCTGACCTACGGGAGCTACTTCGCCTACGACGGGCTGTCGGCGATATCGCCGAACATGATCGCCTCCCTCGAGGTGACGAGGGCGGCGTGGGGCGCCACGAAGACGATCTACTCGGTGGCGGCCATCCTCTGCCTGCTCGTCGGCGGAATCCTCATCGATCGCATCGGCACGCGGCGGGCGAGCCTGCTCTTCTCGTCCTTCATCGTGTTCGGCGCCCTGATCATGGCCTTCGCCCGCAACATCTGGATGATCTACATCGGCATGTTCTTCTTCGGGGCCGGCTCGGAGACGCTCATCATCGCGCAGAGCTCGATCATCTCCCGGTGGTTCAAGGGGAAGGAGCTCGCCCTCGCCTTCGGCATCGCGCTCACCGTGAGCCGGCTCGGCTCCCTCTTCAGCTACAACACCGAGGCGCTCATCGTCGAGTATTTCGGGCACTATTCCTTCGCCCTCTGGGCCGGGTTCGTCTTCTGCCTGCTCTCCCTTCTCGCCAACGTCGTCTACTGCGTCCTGGACCGGCGAGGCGAGCACGTTCTCGATCTCGAGGAAGGGGCGGTCGAGGAGAAGATCGTCGTTTCGGACATCAGGAAGTTCAACGCCTCGTTCTGGTACGTGACGCTCCTCTGCTTCACCTTCTACGGTGCGATCTTCCCCTTCCAGCACCTGGCGGCGGATTTTTTCCACGAGAAGTGGGGGATCCCCCTCGAGGCGGCCACGGGGGGAGGGTTCTTCACGCAGGTCTTCTCGAACTTCATCCACATGTTCTCGACGGCCTCGGGCATCACGGGAATCATCATCTTCGCCTCGATGATCTTCGCCCCGCTCGCCGGAGCACTCGTCGACCGGATCGGCAAGCGGGCGACCCTCATGATCTTCGGATCGCTGATGATGATCCCCGCGCATCTCCTCATGGGCATCACCCACGTCAACCCGGTTTTCATGATGTTCGTGCTGGGCGCCGCCTTCGTGCTCGTGCCCGCCGCCATGTGGCCGTCGGTGCCGCTGATCATCCCCGAGAACCGCGTGGGAACGGCCTTCGGGCTGATGACGATGCTGCAGAACATCGGGCTCGGGCTCTTCCCCTGGCTCAGCGGCCGGCTGCGCGATGTCACGGGTGATTACACGGCGAGCCAGGTCATGTTCGCCCTGCTCGGGCTCCTCGGTCTCGTCTTCGCGATCCTGCTGAAGATCGCCGATTCGCGGAACGAGCGCGTGCTCGAGAAGCCCTGATCCGTCGGCCCCGCCGCCCGGCGCGCCGGGCAACGGGGCCGGATGCTCTCTTCCTACTTCGCCGTTCCGTTCGTTCCGGCGAGGATCCTCGCCAGGTCGGCGTCGATCGACTCGTCGGGGGTCTCGACGATGCGGCCGATCTCCTTCCCGTTCCGTTTCACGATGATCGTCGCCACGCGCTCGACGTCGAAATAACGCTTCACCGCGTCCGACCACGCGAGGTCGCGGACGTCGAATCCCATCGCCGTCGTATGCCTCGACGAGGCGACCGCGTACATGGAGATCTCCGAGAGCGGGTAATCGAAGGCGTCGAGGATCTTCCACAGGCGGGGCACCTCGCGGCGCGAGTCGGCGCACCACGAGCCGAGGACGACGACGAATCCGGCGTCGTAGACGTGATCGCCGATTGCGGCGGCGTGGTCGGGATCGGGCTCGTAGACGGCGTATTCCTCGTCCCAGCCGGGGTCGACCGAGAAGAGATCATCGCGCGTCACCTCGCCGAGAAGGACCGCTCCGCCGCCGGAGAGCTCGATCCGTTTCGCCTCCATCGGCCGGGGCGGCGGCGGACCGCCGGTCTCGTCGGGCGGATACATGTCGTTCCACCACGCCGGCTCGTCTTTCAGCCAGCGGTCGAACCAGGCGACGATCGCGTTCGACCAGGCGACACGCTTGTCGTGGTCGAGGATGAAGTGGTTCTGGCCGTCGAACTTGATGTACTCGACGGGGCGCCCGAGGAGCTTCAGCGCGGTGTACATCTGCTCGCTCTCGCCCGGCGGGACGTTCGTGTCGCTCGCGCCGTGCAGGAGGAGCAGGGGGGTGCGAACGCGATCGGCGGCGAAGAGCGGGCTCTGATCGACGTAGATGTCGCGCCGGTTCCACGGGAAGCTGTTGGCCGCGGCGACCGCGTTGTAGCCGAATCCCCAGTAGCCCTCTCCCCAGTAGCTCGCGATCATGCTGATGCCGGCGTGCGAGACGGCCGCCGCGAAGAGATCGGTGCGCGTCACGACGAGCTGCGTCATGAAGCCGCCGAAGGAGGCGCCGATGCAGCCGACGCGGTGCGGGTCGACGAAGGGGTGCGCCTCGAGGAACTTCCCGGCGCCCTCGATGATCTCGCCGGCGGTCGTCTTGCCCCAGTCGTTGACGTGCCTGGCCGAGAACTCCTGGCCGAAGCCCGTCGCCCCGCTCGGCTGGAGGCAGTAGACGACGTAGCCTTCCGCGGCCCAGAGATCGAGGGGGTACCGGCCGCCGAACGAGCGGTCGACCGGAGAGGTGCCCCCGTAGTAGTAGACGATGCACGGCCAGATCTTCTCCGCGTCGAAATCGGGCGGGTAGTGGACGCGGCCGACGATCGTCTTTCCCGACGAGGCGTCGAAATTCCACGGTTCGACGTGGCCGATCCGCACGTCGGCGAAGAGGTCGGCGGCGGGGTCGAAGAGGAGGCGCGGCTTGCCGCGCCTGAGGTCGAGGGCGTAGAGCCGGGGGGGCGATCCCGCGCCCGACCCGACGTAGACCGACGCCGTCGCCTTCCCGGCGAGGTCCCACGTCCCGACGACCTCGACGCCCGTCTCGATCCGGTCGAAACGTTTCTTCGAGGGGTCGTAGCGGTAGAGGCGGACGTACTCGCCCTCCTCGGCCTTCAGGTAGATGCGTCCGTCGGCACGCGACCAGACGGCGGCGACGACGGCCGGGTCGAAGTCGCGCGTGATCGGCTCGACGTCCATCGTTTCGGCGTCGACGATGAACGCCTGGCCGTCGTAGTCGTTGGGGATCGTGCCGGGGGGCACGGCGACGCCGGCGTCCCCGAAGGTCGACGGCCCGCCGGTCGCCAGGATCCGCGAGCCGTCGGGGGAGTAGGAGACCGAGCCGAGCCAGTGGCCGCTCCAGAGTATCTCCGTTTCGCCGTTCGCCACGTCGAAGCGCACGAGCTCGATACGGCCAAAGGGACGCTCGCCGAGCTCCTCGATGTACCTCGTGAAGAGGAGCGTTTGCCCGTCGGGGTGGATGCAGGCGAGATGGGCGTCGTGCCTGCCGGCGGTCAGACGGCGGGTCGCGCCGCCGGGGACGGCGGCGAGGCAGAGGTAGGACCGGCTCCGCGCCCCGTCACGGCGGTCGTAGAGACCGCGCAGACGCTTGACGCCGGTCGCGTCGGGGGCGGGGGGCTCGTTCACCGAGTAGACGACGTAGGAGTTGTCGGGCGCCCAGGCATGGCCGCCGAGGTGCTCGATTCCCTCGACGATCGTCGTGACCTCGCCGCTTTCGACGTCGATCGCGCGGATCGTCCCCTTCTTGCCGTCGCGGATTGTCCAGGAAAGGACGGCGCCGTCGGGCGCCCATGACGCCGAGGAGAGGCCGTCGACGTCGATGATCGTGCGCACGAGCGATCCGTCCCCGAACCGGCGGATCTCGAGGCGCGTCTCGCGCCCCTTCTCCCCGTCGACGAAACGGGAGACGAGCGCCGCGACGAGCGAGCCGTCGGGAGAGATCCCGACGCGGTCCACGCGGGGAGCGTCGATGATGTCGCCGATGCGGAGGGTCCGCCGCGGGGAGATCGAAGCGACAGGCGCGGGGGCGCCGCCGCGGGCCGAGACGGACGCGTCGATCTGCCAGGGGGGCAGCGTGTCGGAGGGGACGGCGACGGTGCGGACGAGGACGAGGTGTGCGCCGCGGGCGAGCTTGGCCGTGCCCTTCTCCTCCCCGCCGCCGGCGCTTTTCTTCGTGATGATGCCCGTGCCGTCGACGATGAGCTCGAAGGGGCGGGTGGCGGAGGCGCGGAACTCGACCTCCGTCCAGCGGGAGACCTCGACCCAGGCGGCGAGCCAGACCGCCGCCGGGACGTCAGCCGGCGCGGAAAAAGTGGCGCCGCCGGAATCCGCCTCGACCGCCGTCCAGACGGCCCGCCAGCCGGGTGCCTCGACCGCCGCTTGCTCGCGGGGGAGCGTCTTCGACGGATCGACGCCCGTCCACGAGAGGAGGAAGGCGGCGTCCGGCGGCGTCTTCTCCTCGTCGGCGAAGGCCGGGAGGGGGAGCGGGTAGGGGCCGAGCGCCAGCCACGAACGGATGCCGACGACAGCGCCCTCTTCCGCCGTCGCGGCGGGAGCCGCCACGAAAAGGAGGGCGGCCGCGACGAATGCCAGTGCCGCTGCGGTGCGGATCCTCGACGTCATGCGTATCCTTTCGAAGGGGTGGCCGTCCGTGCCGCCCGCGTCGGCGGCGTCCTTGAATGATAGAGCCTCGGGGGCGCCCGGCGCAAGGCCCGGGAGAGGACGGCCCTTGAGCGCCGGCGCCCGGCGATGCTATGATCAAGTTGGACGTCAACGGCACGGAAAGGAGCACTCGATGCATCGAACGGCGATCGCGGCATGCGTGGCCCTCGCGGCCGCGGCTCTTGTGACCGGTTGCGGACACGTCGACGAGGCGCCCCCGGCGCCCCCGGCGCCGCCGGTCGTCTGGCACGGCTTCGACGAGGGGCTCGCGCTCGCCGCGAAGGAGAAGAAGCCCGTCGTGATCGACTTCTACACCTCGTGGTGCGTGTGGTGCAAGCGCATGGACCAGCGGACCTTCTCCGATCCCGGCATCCGCTCCTACCTCGCGGAGCATTTCGTGGCCGTCCGTCTCGATGCCGAGGCCCGGGGCGCGCGGCATACCTTCGAGGGCCGCGCGTACTCCGCCGTGGAGCTGACCCGCCGTTTCGGCGTGCGCGGATTCCCCTCCCTCGGCTACCTCGGCCGGGACGGAACGATCGTGACGGTCGTTCCCGGGTTCCAGACACCGGGACAGCTGAAGCCGATGCTCGAGTACGTGGAGAAGGAGTGTTACCGGAACCAGATGTCCTTCGAGGAGTTCCTCGAGCGGCGGGGCGATTGCGACTGATCTCGCGCCCTGTTCCCGCCGCCGCCTTGGCGCCTGCGGATTTTTCTGGATTTTCCTTTCCGAAACGCTCATTTCTATGTCATGGCGTCCCGGAGGCCCGCGGGCCGGGGGCGCCCCATGGATTCGACCAATACGGCCTCACGACAGGAGGAGGAAGGACATGCGCATCGGAGTGCTCACGGGAGGCGGCGACGCCCCCGGTCTGAACCCGGCGATCGCGGGGGTCGTCGAGCGCGCCCACGAACTCGGCTACGAGGTGATCGGTCTCAAGCGCGGGTGGGAGGCCCTGAGCGTCGAGGAGAACGATTGCCACGTCGTCCCGCTCGGCCCCGAGGTCATCCGGGAATACAGCCGGTTCGGCGGAAGCAAGCTGCTCTGCAGCCGGACGAACCCGGTCTCCGAGGCGAACGACCGCACCGAGGTCGTCGCGGAGAACGTCAAGAAGCTGAAGCTCGACGCCGTGATCGCCATGGGCGGCGACGACACGCTCGGCGCCGCGGCCGCGCTGTGGGACCGCATCGAGCTTCCCGTCGTCGGCATCCCCAAGACGATCGACCGCGATCTCGCCGGCACGGAGTATTCGCTCGGCTTCGACACGGCCCTCAACGTGATCTGCAACTCCGCCGAGCAGATCGCCCACTCCGCGCAGTCGCACCAGACGATCTTCTTTCTCGAGGTGATGGGGCGCCACGCGGGCTGGCTGGCACTGCGCGGCGGCGAGGCGGCATTCGCCGACATCGTCCTGATCCCCGAGCAGGCCTTCACCGTCGACCACCTCGCCGACGTCATCCGCCGGCGTCTCGACGAGAGCAGGCGGATCGGCTTCGAGCACATGTACCAGATCATCGTGGTCGCCGAGGGGGCGCACATCATCGGCGAGGACGAGGTCCGCAAGGACGCCAAGCTCGACGAGTTCGGCCACTACAGCCTCGGCGGCGTCGGCAACTACCTGAAGGGGCTGATGGAGCACGAGTTCCATCATACGAGGACCTCGGCGCTCGCGTACCTGCAGCGGGGCGCTCCCCCGTCGCAGAAGGACCGGCAGATCGGCCGGCGATTCGGCAAGAACGCCGTCGAGATGATAAAGAACAAGGATTACGGGTACATGGTGGCCGTGCAGAAATCGCGGCTCGCGAAGGTGCCCCTCGATGCGATCAAGGCGTCGCCGCGCCTCGTCGACGTGGATCGCTACTACGACAGGGAGAATCTCAACGTCAGGATCGAGTGGACGATCATGGGCGAGTGAGATTGTGCAGCGAACGAACGAACGCCGGCCGCCCGCGGGGGCGGCCGGTTTTTTTTCGGCCCGCGCCGGGTGGCGACTGCCGGAGCGTCCTCAGCCCCGCGTGAAGAGGGCGACCGTCTCGACGTGGTAGGTGCCGGGGAAGAGGTCGACGACGTGGAAGCCGCCGGGAACGTACCCCGCCTCGACGAGCCGCGCGGTGTCGCGCGCGAGCGTGGGCGGATCGCAGGAGACGAGGATGACGACGGCGGGGCGCAGCCGCAGGATGCCCGCCATCGCGCGTTTCGGGATCCCCGACCGCGGCGGGTCGGCGATCACGGCGTCGATGTCCTTCATGCGTCCCACGAGATCCTCGGCGCGTCCCGCGCGGAAGCGGACGTTCGAGACCTTGTTGAGATGCGCCGCCGCCGTGGCGTCCTTCACCGCCTCGCGCAGGCGTTCGACGCCGATCGCCTCGCCGACGATCCTCGCCGCCGGCAGCGTGAAGAAGCCCACGCCGCAGTAGAGATCGAGGAGCCGGCGCCGTCCGCCGAGGCGGAGCGAGAGGACGAGGCTGATCAGCTCGTCGTTGAGCAGCCGGTTGACCTGGAAGAAGGCGTCGGCGGAGACGGGGAAGAGCATCCCTCCCGCCTCCATGAGGACATCGGGCGGGTCGACGCGGTCGAGCAGGCCCCTGAAATTGATCGCGCCGAAACGGTCCATCCGGACGCGCACCTCTCCGCCGGGAGGGAGGGCGTCGGCGGGAAGGGCGGCGATCGCCTCGCGCATCTCCTCGGGGAGGAGCAGGCAGCCCCCGGGCGGAAAGGCAACGACCTCGTTCGATTCGCGCCGGAGAAAGCCGGTTCGCCGCTCGGCGTCGACGTGCACGACGCAGTGGTTGCGGTAGCCCGACCTGGACGGCGAGGCCACGACCGACGCCGCCCCGGTCCGGATGCGGGCGATCCGGGAAAGGTTCTCGAGCACCGTCTCCGTCTTCACCTGCAGCTCGTTTGCTTCGTCGAGGTGGAGGAAATGACAGCCCCCGCAGTCCCCGAAGACGGGGCAGGCCGGTTCGCGGCGCGCGGGAGACGGTTCGACGACGCGGTCGATGCGGCCGAACAGGCAGTTCTTCTTCCGCTTGACGACGGAGAACTCGACGACGTCGCCGGGGGCCGCATAGGGGAGGAAGACCGTCTCCTCCTCGTGGAAGGCGAGGCCCAGGCCGCCGTAGACGATCTTCTGTATCTCCGTCGTGTAGACGGTCGATCCCATCGCGAACACTCCTTCCGGAGCCCTATGATAATCGATCCGCTCCGTGACGGCAACGTTTCACTTGTTCGGGCCGCGCTCCGACGCCTATACTGGACTGTCCCGCTTCCCCGCCGGGAGGCGGGTTTCCCCGCCCGTCCGGCGGGGCGCACCCCAGACGCCGGGATGTCGTATCATGCGTATCGGAATGGTGCTGCAGGAACGGATACCGCCCAGCGATATCCGCGTCGCCAAGGAGGCGCGGACGCTCGCCCGCGCCGGGCACGAGGTCCATCTCCTTCTCGAACGCGGAGACGGGCAGCCCGTCGAGGAAACGATCGGCGACATCAGCCTCGCGCGCCTCGTGCACATGGGTTCGCTGCGCCGAAAATATCATCGCTACACCTTCAACTTCACCTTCCGCGACGCCCTCTGGCGCCGCGCGATCGACCGGTTCGTCGCCGAGCGCGGGATCGAGGCCCTTCACGTCCACGATCTGCCGCTCGTCCGCGAGGGCGTCGAGGCGGGCCGCCGCGCCGGGATCCCCGTGGTGGCCGACCTGCACGAGAACTACCCCGACGGCCTCCAGGTGTGGTACACGGGCCGCCTCAAGAAGAAGACGATCTACGACCGGCGCCGATGGGCGCGCTACGAGCGCGAGGTGCTTCGCGAGACCGACGCGGTGATCGCCGTCGTGGAGGAGTCGCGCGACCGCCTCGCCGCTCTCGGGCTGCCCCGCGGGAAGATCGTCGTCGTGCCGAACACGGCCGACATGCGGATGACGCACGCCGCGGTCGATCCGGCGATCGTCGAGCGGTACCGGGGGCGGTTCGTCGTCTCCTACATCGGCAAGTTCTCGGCCCACCGGGGACTCGACGTGGCGATCAGGGGGGCCGCCGCGCTCCGCGGACGCGTGCCCTCGCTGCTGCTCCTCCTCGTCGGCGATCGGAACCGCCCCTGCATGGAAAGACTCGAGCGGCTCGTCGCCGAGCTCGGCGCCGGCGACCTGGTGGAGATGCCCGGGTGGCAGCCCTACGAGCGGATCTGGAGCTACATCCAGGCGAGCGACGTCTGCCTCGTGCCGCACAACCGCAATCCGCACACCGATACGACGATCCCGCACAAGATCTTCCAGTACATGCTCATCGAGAAGCCGGTGATCGTCAGCGACTGTCCGCCGCTGGCGCGGGTAATCGAGGACTCGGGAGGCGGCCGCGTCTTCCGCTGGAACGACCCGGCGGATCTCGCCGGCCGGATCGAGGAACTCGCGGGAGACGAGGCGCTGAGGAGGCGGATCGGCGCGGCCGGGCGCGCCGCCGTCATCGACCGGTACAACTGGGACAGCACGAGCGGCGGGCTGGTCGCGCTCTACGACCGGCTCGCCGGACAGGCGGCCCGCTCCGCCCCCGACGGGGCCGGAAACCCGGGCCGGGAAAGGACCGATCAGTCGTGAAGCAGGTGCCGATACTCGATCTCGTCGCGCAGTACGAAACGATACGCGAGGACGTGGAGCGGGAGGTGCGCGAGGTGTTCGAGACCCAGCGGTTCGTCGGCGGACCGAAGGTGAACGAGCTCGAGGCCCGGGTCGCCGCCCTCTGCGGCGTCCGCCGCGCCGTGGGAGTCGCTTCCGGCTCCGACGCCCTCCTGCTCGCCTTGATGGCCCTCGGCGTGGGGCCGGGCGACGAGGTGGTCACCACGCCGTACACGTTCTTCTCGACGGTGAGCGCCGTCACGCGCCTCGGCGCACGTCCCGTCTTCGCGGACATCGATCCGGCGACGTGCAACGTCGATCCGTCGGCCGTCGCCGCGAAGCTGAACGATCGCACGCGCGCCGTGATCGTCGTCCACCTCTACGGCCAGCCCGCGGAGATGGATCCGATCCTCGACGCGGCCGCCTCCCGGAACATTCCCGTCGTCGAGGACGCCTGCCAGGCGATCGGCGCCGAGTACAAGGGCCGCCGCGCCGGGTCGATGGGAGCCGCCGGGTGCTTCTCCTTCTTCCCGTCGAAGAACCTCGGCGGCGCCGGGGACGGCGGGATGATCACGACCGGCGACGACGATCTCGCCGATCGCCTCGCCGTGCTGCGCAACCACGGGGCGCGGCGCCGTTACTTCCACGACGAGGTGGGGGTCAACAGCCGGCTCGACGCCCTGCAGGCCGCCGTGCTGCTCGCGAAGATCGGCCGCCTCGACGGGTGGAACGACGCGCGCCGGCGCAACGCGGCCCGCTACACGGAGGCCTTCTCGGCCGTCGAGGGGGTGCGGCCGCTCGCCGTGTCGCCCGATGTCCGGCACATCTTCCACCAGTACGTGGTACGCGCCTCGCGCCGCGACGAGTTGAAGGCGCACCTCGATGGCGCCGGCGTCGGGTGCGAGATCTACTATCCCGTTCCCCTGCACCTGCAGACGTGCTTTTCCAAACTCGGCTGCTCGCCGGGCGACTTCCCCGAGGCGGAGCGCGCCGCGGCGGAGACACTGGCCTTGCCGATCTACCCCGAGCTGCCGGATGCGGCGCGGGAGCGCGTGATCGGGGAGATCGCGGCCTTCTGCGGCGCGTGAGGAGGACGGAGCCACCGAAAGGCGGACAGGGCGGTGAAGCTGGTCTGTTTCTCGGAGATCCAGTGGCGCTACGTGCAAACGCGCAAGCAGCAGATCCTCACGCGGTTGCCCGGCGACTGGGAGATACTCTTCCTCTCGAGCGTCGTCAGGGGGAGACGCAACAACCTGCTCCCCGAGCGTGACGGCCGCGTCGTCCATCTCTGCGTGCCGGTCTTCAAGAACGTGCCGCAGGCCTGGCTCCGCCGGCTCTTCTCCGTGCCCCCCGTGCGATTCGCCTGGAACGTGCTGCTCTACCTGTGGCTGCGTGCCGTCTTCGCGCTGACCGGTTTCGGCGGCCGCGACCGCGTCTTCTGGGTGTCGAACGTCTACTACGCCGCGCTCCTGCCCCTGCTCGGCCGCCGGCTGCTCTTTTACGACTGCAACGACGATCCCCTCGCCTTTCCCGACACGCCGGCGTGGGCGGGGGGGTATTTCCGCAGGCTCGCGGGCGACGCCGATCTCGTCACGGCGGTCACCGGCGGGCTCGCCGACCGGCTGCGCGACGCGGGCGCGGCGGAGGTCGCCGTCGTCGGAAACGGCGTCGACGCCGATCTCTTCGAGCGGGCCGCCGCGGGCGGTCCGCCCCCGGAGATGCGGGATCTTCCGAAACCGGTGATCGGCTACGTGGGCGCGATCGCCGACTGGTTCGATTTCACCCTGGTCGAGGAGATCGCGGCGCGCTGGCCGGACGGGACCGTCGCCCTGGTGGGGCCGGTCTTCCGCGCGGCCGCCGCGCGGGCCGACGAACTGGCGCGCCGCCCGAACGTCCGCCTCTTCGGGGCGCGGCCCTACGAGGAGCTGGGCGCCTGGGAATCGGCGATGGACGTCTGCCTCGTTCCTCTCGTGCCGAACGAGCTGCGGCGCCTCGCCGATCCGAACAAGATCTACGAATACGCCGCCGCCGGCCGTCCGATCGTCACCTACGACTACTCGCCGGAAACGCGGGCGCTCGGCGATCTCGTGTACCGGGCCGATACGCGGGAGGCGTTCGTTCGCCAGGTCGAGCGGGCGCTCGGTGAGACGATCGACGGCGAGAAACTCAGGGCCTTCGCCCGTTCCCGGAGCTGGCAGGCGAGGGCCGGGGAGATCGAGGCGCTGATCCGGGAGGCGCTCGAGCGAAAGGAGAGCGGAAGATGAGAGGAATCGTCGGCGCATGCATCGCCGCCGCGGCGCTGGTCGCGCTCGCATCGGCGTCCTGCTCGGGACCGGGCGCGGTCTCCGATCTCTACGTCCTCGAGGAGCTCGAGGCGGCCTCGGCCGTCGACGATCCGGGCGAGCGGGTGGAACGGCTGCGGATCTTCCTCGCGAACAACCCCGGCCATCCATGGCGGACGATCGCCGTGCGGCGCGTCTACGAGACGACGGCGGGGGAGCTCGGCGACCCGGCCGGCGCAGCCGCGTACGTCGACGGCGTCCTCGCCGGGGAGACCGATCCGGGGATCCGCGGCCGCATCCTCTACCGGCGGTTCGCCTGGCTCTGGAAGGCGGACCGGGCGGGAGCCGTCGCCGAGGCGACGAGGCTCGTCGACTCGGCGGAGACGGATTTCCGCCTCTTTCTCTACCTGGGGTATTACTGCGCCGGCGAGGAGGATCTCTCCGAACTGACCGAGCGCCTCCTCGCCGCCTCTCTCGCCCGCGCGAACGACGAGGCGGACCGGCGCATCGTCCTCGGAGCGTACGGCGAATTCCTCGCGGAGCGCGGACGCGAGCGGGAGGCGGAGGCCGTCCTTCGCCAGGCGGGCGGGAGCGCGGCGTCCGAACCGCTCGGCCGCATCCTTCTCCTGCGCGGCGAGCGGGAGGCGGCAATCGACGCCTTCGTTCTCGCCGCAGCCGGCATGCCGGGCGCGCGAAAGCGCGTCTCGCTCGACAGCCTGTACGCCGCCGTCTATCCCGGCCGCGGCGATCTCGACGAGCGCCTCCTCGCCGCGCGCATCGTCGACGGCCCGGTCCTCGATCCGGTCGAATTCGTGGACATCGACGGCGGGAGGCATTGGCTGGGCGGACGCCGGGACGGCGCGCAGGTCGTCGTCGCGTGGAGCCCCACCTGACCGCCATGCGTTGCGGAGGTTCCGCAACTCGGCGAGATCGCGGCGATGGAAGAGGAGCTGGGATTCCGGTTCCGGGTTCTCGAGGTGACCGGCAACCTGGCAGGCACGCGCGACGTCGTGGAAGAGACGGGACTCGAGGCGCCCGTGCTCCTCGACTGCCGTTCGTGGGCGAGGGGCGTGCTGCATATCGCGGGGACGCCGTCGACGATCGTCATCGATGCCGACGGGCGCGTGCGGGCGCATCTTCTTGGCGTATCGGAGGATCTTCCCGCGGTGGTCGCGGGCGTGCTGCGGCGAATCGGCGGTACCCTGCAGGGGGATGAATAGGGGAATCCCCGCCGATGTGTGTACCAGGCGACTGGTCGAGGTTGCATCCCTGGCGGGGATTCCGTCTGTTTCGGGTTCCCGTCGCTCCGGTGCCGGTGCCAGCGTCGAATCCGCCTGAAAGCAACGGGAACCCGTCTCGTTCGAGGGGTTCCCGTTTTCGTGCGCCAGCCGGGGTGTTCAGCGAACAGTCCCTGAACGGGAACCCGTCATCTATGTCAAAGCGGGTTCCCGCCAATGATGTCATCCGAGAAGTGAGTCGTGGCGGGAACCCTGGAGGGGTCCATCGTGGGGGTCGCCGCGTGTTCGTTCCGTTTCGACCCCCGTCGGGTCCGCCCGGTGTCCCGGGCCTCTGATACAAAGATACAAGGTAACGGTTACTAGTCAAGAATAATTCCTATTATTAGGCGTGGATGACTGAAAATAGGGGGTTTACACTAGTTCGGAATCCTGCGGGAGGTGACAGGGGAACTGATATTCAGACAGGCAGTTCCGCCATCGAGCCTCGCTCGATCGAGGTCCGGAGCTCCCCGATGCGCGCGCGCCACTCCTCGTCGAGATCGAGGTCGAGCGCCTCGTCGAGCACCCGCCGGGCGTCGAGTGGATATCCCATCGGGCCGCCGAGCAGCCGGGCGAGGGTGATCGAGGCCTTCGCCGTCACCTGCGGGGAGCTCTTCGCCAGAATGACGGCGCGGAAGACGTCGCTCGCCTCGCCGAAGCGGTTCTCGCCGGCGAGCCAGTGCCCCGCCCGCATCAGGTACTGCGGGTTGACCCCCGGATTCTCGGGAATACTGGCCACGTCGAGGGCGAGGATCGACGCCTCCTCGTTTCGCCCTGCCACGAGCAGTCCGCGCAGCGCCCGGGAGACGAGTCCGCCGTATTCCTCCATGAGGCCTTCCTGCCGGTAGACGGCTGCGACGTCCTGGAGCAGTCCGGGATCGTCGGGGGACGCCTCGAGGAGCCGGTCGAAGAGCGTTCTGGCCTGCTGGATGCGATGATGCTGCATGAGGGAGCAGGCGCGTTCGAAACGCGGATCCTTCGCGACGCCCTCGCGGATCCGCCGGTCGCGCACCCGCGGCGCGAGGACGTTCTCCTCGACGCCAGTCGCCTTGAAGGCGAGGGCGGTGACGACGCCGACGAAGTAGCCGGCGATGTGGGCGAGGTAGGCCACCCCCGTGCCGCCCACGGCTTCGGCGATCGATCGCATCACGATCTGCTGGGCGAACCAGAAGGGGAGGAAGACGCACGCGGGCAGGAAGAAGGTGCCCCAGAGGGGCCGGAAGAAGAAGATGACGAAATAGAAGAACCGGATCCTCGTCATGAAGTGGCGGACCGTGAACGCGCCCATCGCCGCGGCGATCGCCCCCGACGCGCCGATCAGCGGGATCGTCGCCGAGGTGTCCTGGAGGCAGTGCGCGAGCCCCGCCAGCGCGCCGCCGCCGAGGTAGAAGGCGAGGAAGGGCGCCCGGCCCCAGCTGTCCTCGAGCAGGCAGCCGACGACCCACAAAAAGAGCATGTTTCCGAGGAGATGCATCAGCCCGCCGTGGACGAACTGGTGCGTGAGAAAGGTATGGACCCGGTGCATCCTGCCCGGCACGAGCCCGAGCGCGAAGTTGACGTGGGTGTCGAGAATGCGCTGCTGCTCGGCGCGGCGGGCTTCCCACGCGCGGAAGGCGGCGCTCGATCCGTCGTCGCGGTTCACGAAATCGAGATCGGTCCGTTCGGTCAGTTCCCCGCCGAAGGTCTCGTAGTCGGCCGGATCGGCGCCGGCCGCGGCGATCGCCGTCCACAGCGCCTTCTCGAGCTCGCGCCAGTCGCCGGCACGGCGGACGTCGAAGACGGCCGCCTCGACCGTGCCGCCGTACGGGATGTTTTCCGGGTGTTCGAGAAGGAAGAGGGTGAGCTGCTCGGCGCAGATCTCACGCTGGACGTCGAAGAGCTTCGATTCGTCGGGGCCGGCGGCCACGAGCGTCAGGGCGAAGACGATCGCGTTGACGGCGATGAGGCCGATGGTCACCGCCGGTTTCAGCGCGAGCGTGGCCTTCGTGCCGATCGGTATGATGAACATCCCGTATTCCCCCTGGAGGCCCGCACGCGGCCGGGGCGTTGCAGAATGACACGTCCGGGGCGGGCGGCCGGCCTGGCGCGGATCGGCGGATTCGCCAACACGCTGTCATGACGTATGATGCGCTGTCTCAACGATGCGTCGCCGTCCCCGCGGCGGTACGCTGCAAGAACGGTTCCAGACGGGGCGGGGCGGCGCCCGGGACGCGGCGCGGAGAGGCCCGCCGGCGCGCGCGCGGGAGGGGCAAGGTCAGCGGCCGCCCGCGAGGCGGTGCGCCGCGCGGGACGGTTCGGGGAGGCGGAAAAGCGGAGCGCAGGCGAGGACGATGCGGGCGGCCGCCCGGAGGTCGATCATGTGGCCGACGGACACCCAGACGGGGCGGACGCCGGCGCGCGTGCGGAGACAGTAGCCGATCGTTTGGCCGGCGGCGTCGAGGACACGGCTCCGGTCGCCGCGATCCGCGCCCGGCTCCTCCCAGCGGCCGCAGAGGGGGGACTTGGCGCATCCCACCGCCGGCAGGTCGAGGGCGAGGCCGAGATGGCTCGCCAGGCCGAAGCCGCGGGGATGGGCGATCCCGTGGCCGTCGCAGATGACGAGGTCGGGGCGGGAGGACAGGTCCTCCCACGCAGCGAGGATCGCCGGGATCTCGCGGAAGGAGAGGAGGCCGGGGATGTAGGGGAGGGGGCAGGGCGCCTCGCGCGTGACGGTCTCGATCGTCTCGAGGGCGGGAAAGGAAAGGACGGCGACGGCGGCGAGGGCCCGGCCCGGCGAGGGGAAATGGACGTCGGCGCCCGCGACGAGCGTCGGGGCGCCCCCGGGCCAGCGGCGGGAGACGAGGCGGCGGAGGCGTTTCTGGAGCGCGACGGCCCCGGCGGGGGTCACGTGGAAGCGTCTCGCATCCGGCGTCGCCTTCAATCGATCTCGAGCTCCTCGTCGGGGACGGGGACGTGGACGTCGAATCCCCGCTCCGCGAGGAGCGCGGCCAGCGTCTCCGACTGTTCCTCCTCGCCATGGACGACGAAGATCCGTTTCAGCGTGCCGCGGAGGGGCTCGACGTACTCGAGGAGGTCCCGCTGGTCCGCGTGCGCGCTGAAGGCGTCGATGACCCGCACCTCGGCGCGAAGCGGGTATTCCTCGCCGAAGATGCGGACCGTCTCGTGCCGCTCGGCGATCCGGCGCCCGAGAGTGTTCTCCGCCATGAACCCGACGATGAGCACGGTGTTCCGCGGGTCGCCGATGTTGTTCTTCAGGTGATGGAGGATGCGTCCCGCCTCGCACATCCCCGAGGCGGAGATGATGATCTTCGAGCGTGGATCGTCGTTGAGTTCCTTGGACTTCTCCACGTCGGTGATGTAGTGGAACATGTTGGCGCCGAGCGGGTCCTCACCGGCGCGGAAGCGCTCGTACATCTCCTTGTCGTAGCACTCCGGGTGGCGGATGAAGACCTCGGTGACGTTCACGGCGAGTGGGCTGTCGACGTAGACGGGGATTTCGGGGATCGCGCCCGCCTCGATGCCCGCCTTGAGGTTGTAGGCGATCTCCTGCGTGCGCTCGAGGGCGAAGGAGGGGATGACGATCGTGCCGCCGCGCTCGACGGTGGCGTTGATCGTGTCGATGAACGTCTTCCGGGCCTTGTCGATCTCGCCGTGCAGGCGGCCGCCGTAGGTGCTCTCGAGAAAGAGGTAGTCCATGCCGGGCGGCGTCTCGGGATCGTTGAGGATCGGGATGTTCTTGCGGCCGAGATCGACGGCGTACCCGATCCGGACGGGCGCGCCACCGTTGGCGAACTCGATGAGCGGCGTGGCCGAGCCGAGGACGTGGCCGGCGTCGTAGAAGGTCACCGACACGTCGTCGCCGATCGCGAGCTTCTGGCGGTAGGGGTGCCCGGCGAAGAACTCGAGGCTCTTGTCGGCGTCCTTGCCCGTGTAGAGGGGTTTCCGCGGGGGAAGCCCCTTGCGGGCGTGGATCTTGTTGACGAACTTGATGTCCTCTTCCTGGATGTGGCCGCTGTCGGGGAGCATCGCCATGCAGAGATCGCGCGTGGCGTCGGTGGTGAGGATGCGGCCGGTGAACCCCTTCTTCACGAGCGTCGGGATGTTGCCGCTGTGGTCGATGTGCGCGTGGGAGAGGACGAGGGCGTCGATGCCGGCCGGATCGAACGAGAAGCTGGCGTTCCGCTCGAAGGCCTCGTCTCGCCTTCCCTGGTAGAGACCGCAGTCGACGAGCAGGCCGGTGTCGCCGTCGCCGAGGAAATGGCAGGAACCGGTGACGGTTCTCACACCGCCGAGGAATTTCACCTTGACGCTCATGATGCTCCTTTCGCCGGTGCGGCGTCGCGCTGGAGAAGCTCCGCCGCGGGCCGGCGGGGCGCGTATCGTTAAATGTACGAGGAGAGGCGGAGGGATGCACGCATTTTCCTGCCGTTGCGGCTGCAGCGGATCTCGACCGTCGTCCCCTCCTCCGCCGAGAGCGCGTCCTCGATCCTGCCCGCGACGGCCTCCCGCGACGCCGGTTCGCCGTCGACCGAGAGGATGACGTCCCCCGGGCGCAGGCCGGAGACGGCCGCCGGCGAGCCGGGGACGATCCAGCGGACGACCCAGCGTCCGTTCGCGTCGAAGGAGGCGTGGATGCCGCTCTTGTCGCGGTGGAAGGGCTCGCCGACCTGGTCGTTCGGCACGAGCGTCACCTGCTGGTCGCGGTAGTCGAGAATGAGGGTGAAGCGCTCGAGGATGTCGTTGCCGACGACACCGTCGATCCCGCCCAAGGCCCAGACGCCCTCCGCCTCCCCGGTGACCGCCACGACGGGCTCCTCGAGCCTCGTCTCCCCGATGTCGACGGAACCGAGGCGCAGCAGGAACGCCTCGCTCGAGCCCCCGGCGCCGGTGATCGAGATCGACGCGCGCCGCCGGCCGGCCAGCAGGCCGTGGGTTTCGAGGAAGCCGCGGCGGACGGCGGTGGTGTTCGCTCCCGTGTCGAGAAGGAACAGCCCGTCGGCCGCGCCGTCGATCCGGACGGGAAGGGAGAAGATGTTGTTGACGAGGGGGGCCTCGACGGCGGCCGGGCCGCCGGGCGCGTGGAAGGAATCGGGATCGGAGACGGCGAGGAAGCGGTTCTCGTAGTCGATCACCACGGCGAAGCGGCTGAGGAAGTCGTATCCCAGCACGCCGCCGATCGGCAGGCCGGTCAGCTGCCCCACGAGCCGGTTCGCCGGGTAGACGATGACCGTCTGCTCGTCGAATTCGATTCCGGCGACGCCGAGCCCCGGCAGGTGCGTCATGCGGAATTCGGCCATGCCGCCGGCCCCGGCGCCGGCGATGCGCCCGCCCTCCGGCAAGGCCATGGCATGGGCGAGGACGGAGTCGACCACCGTCATCCCCGCGCCGGAATCGAGCAGGAAGAAGGGTCGCTCCGCGACGCCGGGAAGCTCGACGGGCACGTAGAGGTGCCGGAGGTGGTAGGTGAAGGGGATCGTCGCCCCGGCTCCCGAGGCGAAGCGGTAATCGCGCGCGTCCTCGGCGGGGGGGAAGAAGAGCGCCGGGTCGATCGACGGGTTCAGCTCGATTTGCTCGATGCGCGTCGCGAGGCGCTGGCCGATCGCCACGTGCTCGGTGACCGTCTCGAAGGGGAACATCACGCCGTCGACCTCGCGCCAGTCCCCGAAGGTCATCCAGACCGTGCCGGCGGGCGATTCGATCTCCGCCCGGACCGTGAGGAAGCTCTCCGCCGAGATGAGGAGGCGGCAGGGGGAGCCCCCCGCCGGGCGCAAGAGGAGCGTTTCGCAGGGGACGCCGTCGACCGTGTCGAGGCCGGCCGCTTCCCGTTCGGTGTCGCTGCCGGCGCAGAGGTAGTCCCGGCTCTCGAGCAGGCAGTCGGTCACCCGGTCGTTGAGGGAGGCGGGATCCTCCCGGTAGGCCAGCTTGCCGTTCTGGTCGACCGTCCACAGCCGCTCGCCGTCGTATCCGCGCCGGATGGCGAGCATCCCGAGATCGATCTCGGTGCGCGCGAGGCAGGGACGCATCGTCCACGAGCGGATGCGGCCCTCGAGGCCGGTCGATTCCATGCGAATCGTCGACTCGACGTAGCGGGCGCGCACGGCGGCGATCTGCCCGAGCCCGCCGAGGGCCTCGGCGTGGAGGGCGAGGAGCGAGTCGGCGTCGAGCGTCGTTGCATTCGGCAACGCGGGCAGGAGGAAGGAAAGGACACCGACCGCCGCCGCCACGAATTTTCTGAGCGCTTTCACCGTTTTTCCGGTCCGGTCCCGAGGAGGGTTTTGAGGGCTTCGTCCTATTTCATCGTTTCCCGTCGGTCGGTATATTACCACGGCGAAAGGGCCTTGTGAAAGGATCCATTCGCGGCCGGGTCGGAGGGGGCTCCCCGGTGGAACACGAGTTGCAATCCGTATGGTGCTCGACAGCCGACGCACCAGCAACGAGAGGTTATGGGGATGACATCCAACTCGCTCGCCGCGCTCGCCGCCCTGGCCATTGCCTGCCTGTTCGTTCCTGCCGCCGCCGACGCCTCCTGGTCTTCCGACGAGATCGAACTCTGCGCCGAGGGCGGGTGCCAGTGGTACCCGAGCGTCGTCTCCGACGGGCTCGGCGGGGCGATCATCGTCTGGCAGGACTACCGCGCCGGCAACGGCGATCTCTACGCCCAGCGGGTGACCTCGGCCGGCGATCCCGGATGGGGGGCCGCCGGCATGGCCGTCTGCGACGATCCCGGCCAGCAGGAGTTTTTCCGCCAGACGATCTCCGACGGCGCGGGTGGCGTCATCGTCGTCTGGATGGACCATCGCGACGGTGGCACCGACGTCTACGCGCAGCGTATCGACGGCGCGGGAAACCGCGCGTGGGCCGCGGGAGGCGTCGCCGTCTCGAACGGCGCCACCGACGATTTCTTCCCCCTCGTCGCCGCTGACGGCGCGGGGGGCGCGATCGTCGCCTGGCAGGTCGGCCAGGGGGACGAGAGCGTCGTCTGCGCGAGCCGGATCCTCGCCGACGGCACGCCCGGCTGGGCTGGCGACGTCGTCGTCCGCGGCGGCGGCGCGCCGCGCGTTCCCGTGATGGTCCCGGATGGCGCGGGGGGCGCGATCGTCGCCTGGATCGAGGACGGATCGGGCGCGGGCGCCATCGTCGCGCAGCGGATCGACGCGGACGGCGCCGCGCGCTGGGGCGGCGGCGTGGCCGTCTGCGTGGAGGGCGACGTCCGCTCCTCATTCGACGCCTGCGGCGACGGGCTCGGCGGGGCCGTCTTCGTGTGGCACGACCTGCGCGGCGGCGACTACGATATCTACGCGCAGCGGATCGACGCCGCGGGCGCGATCCTCTGGGCGTCCGGCGGACTCGCCGTCTGCCAGGCCGCGAACGACCAGTGGTTCCCGCGCGTCGTCCTCACCGACCCGGGCGGCGTCGTCGCCCTGTGGACCGATCTCAGGGACGAGGGGAACGACGTCTACGCGCAGCGGATCGCCCTTTCCGGAAGCACATCGTGGATTGCCGGCGGGCGGGCCGTCATCGCCGCCCCGGGCCACCAGGTCAACCCGCGCCTCGTCGCCGACGGCGTGGGCGGCGCGTGCGTCGCGTGGCAGGACGGCCGGTCCGGCGAATACGACGTCTACGCGCAGCGGATCGACGCCGCGGGAGAACCGTTGTGGGAAACCGGTGGCGTCGCGATCTGCACCGACCCCGGCGACCAGCGCCTCCCCGAGCTCGGCGCGGACGGCGCCGGCGGCGCGATCGTCGCGTGGGAAGGCGAATCGATCGACGCGGACGTCTTCTGCACGCGCGTCACGGCCGACGGTGACTTCGTCGCGACCGCCGTGGCGGCGTGGTCGGCGTCCCCCTCGGACGGCGCGATCGTCGTCTCCTGGGCCCTCGCCCCCGGCGGCGACCATCCCGATTTCCTGCTGCTGCGCCGCGAGGCCGCCTCGGAGATCTGGATCGATCTCGCCGCGGCGGCGATCGACTTCGACGGCGAGGCATACGCCGTCCACGACACGGACATCGTTCCCGGCCGGTCCTACGTCTACCGGCTCGACGCGATCGAGGACGGCGAACGCGTCATCCTCTTCGAGACCGGCGCGGTGAGTGTTCCCGCGGCGCCCTTCGCGCTCCGCCAGAACACCCCGAATCCCTTCAACCCGGTCACGACGATCCGCTACAGCCTCGCCGCCAGCGGATTCGTGCGGCTCGCCGTCTACGATGCGGCCGGCCGGAGGATCGCCGTCCTCGTCGACGGCGTCGAGAGGGCCGGTGACCACGCCGTCGAGTGGTGCGGCAGGGATGACCGCGGCGGCCGTGCGGGCTCGGGCGTCTACTTCGCCGTGCTCTCGTCGGGGAAATCGCGGCTCTCGATGAAGATGGTGCTTTTGCGGTAGGATCGGGCTCGCGGCGGATCAGTTGGTCAGGTGCCGCTCACCGTCATCGCGTCGACCATGAAGGTGGGGGCCGCCACCGGCTTCCGCCAGACGAGGTCGTCGGCGATCGCCGCGATCCCGCCGAGGATCCCGTCGAAGGTGCCCGCGATCGTGAACTCGTTCACCGGGTAGGCGAGACGGCCGTCCTCGATCCAGAGCCCCTGCCCCCCCTGCGAGAAATCCCCCGTCGACCAGTTCGCCCCCGGCCCGAAGAGCGAGGTGAGGTAGAGGCCGCGCCCGATCCCGGCGATGATCTCCTCCGGGCTCCGCTCGCCCGGCTCCATGTAGATGTTCGAGTGGCCGCCGGCGCTCCCGGTCGTCTTGAGCCCGAGCTTGCGGGCCTGGTAGACGCTCATGAGGTAGGTCTCGAGGACGCCACCGGCGACGACGACGGTTTTCCGCGTTCGCACGCCCTCGCTGTCGAAGAGGCGGCTGCCGAGCCGCCGCGGCAGCAGCGGATCCTCGACGATCGTCACGCCCGGCGCGGCGATGCGCTCGCCGAGCCGGTCGACGAGAAAGCTCGATTTCCGGTAGATGTTCCCGCCGCCGACCGCCGAGGCGATGTGGGAGAGGAAGGCCGTTGCGGTGATGGGGTCGAAGACGACGGGAACCTCGCAGGTGGCCGGTTTCCGCCCGCCGAGCTTGCGGATCGTCCGCTCGACGGCCCGCCCAGCCACCTCCTCGATCGATTCGAGATCGTCGAGGTGCGTGCCCGCGGTGTACCAGTACGAGGACTGGCGCTTGCCGGTGTTCTCGCCGCCTCCGCCGGCGTCCCCGGCGGCGAGGGAGAGCGACATCGCGGCGAAGGTCTGCGTCTGCGAGCCGCAGAAGTCGAGGGAATTGGCGAAGGCGACGCTCTCCAGCCCCGAGGTGAACGAGGCGCCGTCGGTGATGACGCGGTCGTCCATGCCGATGGCCGTTTCCTCGAGTCGTCTCGCGCGGGCGATCTTCTCGTCGGCGGGCAGGCGGGCGATCGAGTCGTCGACGAGATCGAGTTCCGCTGGCGTCTCGCCGAGGTCGGCCGGGTCCGGCAGGCCGAAGAACTCGTCCTCGTCCATGAGCCGGGCCAGCTCGACGCTGCCGGCGACGAGGCGCGCGATGCTCTCCCGGGAGAGGTCGCTCGAGGTGACCGAGGCCTTCCGCCGGTTTACCGAGACGCTCAGCGCGATCCGGCTCGACCGGGACTCGGTGAGGGTCTCGATTCCGCCGCTCCGCACCGTCGTGTCGAACTGCTCGCTGTCCACGACGGCCGCCTCGACGGTGTCCGCCCCGGCGGCGAGGGCCGTTTGGACCGCGCGGCGCGCCGTCTCCTCCATCGCGTCGATCCTCATCCGCCGCCTCCCTGCGCCGAGAGATCGCTTCCGCCCACGGTGATCTCCGATATCTTGATCGTCGGCAGCCCGACGCCGACCGGCACGTGCTGTCCCTTGCCGCAGGTCCAGCGGCCGTCGCTGAACGCGAAATCGTTTCCCGCCATCGTCACCCGGGAGAGGGCGTCCGGCCCGTTCCCGATGATCGTGAGGTTCTTGACCGGCGCGGTGATCCGTCCCCCCTCGACGAGGTAGGCCTCGATGGGGACGAAAACGAAGTCGCCGTTGGAGATGTCCACCTGGCCGCCGCGGAAGGACTTGCAGAAGATCCCCTTTTTCGTCGAGCGCAGGATCTCCCCGGGATCGCTTTCGCCGTTGGCGAGATAGGTGATCGTCATCCGCGGGATCGGCGGGCTCTTGTAGGAGTCGCGGCGGCCGTTCCCCGTCGGCTCCACGCCGAACCGGTTCGCGCTGATGCGGTCGTGCATGAAGCCCTTCAGGATCCCCTTCTCGATGAGGACGGTGCGGCGGGGAAGCGTGCCCTCGTCGTCGAAGTTGATCGCGCCGCGGTCGTTGGGGATCGTGCCGTCGTCGATGACCGTCACGAGCTCGCTCGCCACGCGGTCGCCGACGCGGTCGGTGTAGGCCGAGGTTCCCTTCCTGATGAAGTCGGCCTCGAGGGGATGTCCCACCGATTCGTGGAGCAAGACGCCCGATTCGGCGGGGGCGAGGATCAGTTCCATCGGGCCGGCGGGTGCGTCGATCGCCTCGAGGAGGAGGAGGGCCTGACGGGCCGCCTCGCGGCCATGCTCCGCCGGGGAGGTGCGCGTGTCGAAGTACTCCGTGCCGATCCGGCCGCCGCCGCTCGAGATGCCGATCTGGCGGTTGCCGTTCTTCTCGGCGACCACCGAGACGGAAAAGCGAAGCATCGGGCGCATGTCGCGGAGGATGCGGCCGTCAGAGGTGGCGATCATCACCGCGCTCAGGCTGTCGGCGAGGACGGCCGTCACCTTGACGATCCGCTCGTCGCAGGCGCGCGCCGCCCGCTCGGCCTCCTCGATCCACGCGATCTTCCGCCGGAGGGCCGCGCCGGTGGCCGCCTCGACGACGGGGTAGCGGTTCTCGAAGTGGACCGGTTCGAGGGCCACCGGGCCCGGGGACGCGCCCGACTCGGCGATCGCCGAGGCGGTGAGGGCCGCGTCGCGCATCCGCCCGGCGGTGAGCTCCTCGGTGTAGGCGTAGCCCGTCCCCTCTCCCTTGACGACGCGGATGCCGACGCCGTGCGAGATGCTCTGGTGCCCTTCCTTGACGATCCCCTCCTCGTGCACGATCTGGTTCTCGATCGTGTGCTGGAAGAAGAGATCGCAGAAATCGCCGCCGCGGGACAGGGCGGTCCCCAGGATCGCCGCGATCCGCTTGTCGTCGACGCCGAAATGGTCCTGCCACGCGATCACTCGCCGATGCCTCCCCGCGACCGTTTTCCGTCATGTATTCGTGTCGCGCCGCCGCTCGCCGGCGCGGTCACCGGGAGAATGTAGCAGATGCTCCACCGCCGACAAAGAAAAAAGGCCACCCGCCGCACGCGCGTCGGATATGCCGTATTGACCTCGGGAATGCGCCTCTGATATACTCTATCCACGCTCTCGATCTGCGAAGGGAAAATTTAATGCGCACCACGGGTTCCGCGCTCCGTCGCGGACTGTGCCTGTGTCTTGTCGTATTCGCGGTCGACGTCTCGGCCGATACGCCACGGTGCGTGCCCTGCGACATCGTCGGGCGCGTGAGCCGGGATGCGATCGAGCAGACCGTCCGGCATCTCTCCGGCGCCGATTCCTTCCGGATCGACGGCGTGGCCGCGCGCCTCCACACGCGTCACGCGACCTCCCCCGAGAAGTACCTCGCCGCCGCGTACCTCCTCGACCGCGCGCGGGCCGCCGGCTACGAGCCGGAGATCCGCGAGTTCCTCCTCTCGATCGACCGGCCCGACCTCACCGGTGTCGCCCTGGCGACCGGGTGCGACACCGTCTGGGCGGGGAATCTCGACGGGGGCATCTGCATGGCGACGGCGGCCGGCGGGTGGGATCGGTTCGAGGCGTGCTGCGCGCTGGGGCACCGCGTCATGGATCTCGACGTCGATCCGTCGGGCCGGCTCTGGGCGGCCGTCGGCCTCTCGGGGGGCGGTCTCGGCGCGCTCCTCGTCTCGACCGACGGCGGACGCTCCTTCGAGGAGCGCGCGCAGGGGGCGAACGTCTTCACCCTCCACGAGGTCGATCTGGCCTTTCCCCCCTTCGGCGTCGCATGCGGCTCGGTCGGCACCTTCCTCGTCACCGTCGACGACGGGGGCTACTGGTTTCCCGTGCCGGCGCCCAGGTTCTCCTATCTCGGCCTCAACGGCTGCGCGATGACCGGGCCGATGCACATCTGGGCCGTCGCCGACGGCGGGCGGCTCTTCGAGAGCGTCGACATGGGAGGCAACTGGACGAGCCGGAGCCTCACCTCCCAGCCGCTCCGGGACATCGATTTCCACGAGAGCGGGCGGGGCGTGATCGTGGGGCTCGAGGGGGCCTGGCACACCGCCGACGGCGGTGTCACCTGGACCTCCTCCCCGGTCCCGGAGGCGATGCGCGCCGTCGAGATGGTCGATTCCCTCACCGCCGTCGCTGCCGGGGAAAACGGGACGGTGTGGCTGAGCGAGGACGGGGGCGCCACGTGGGCCTCGATCTCGGCGGGCGAGCCGGGCGTCTGGCGGATCGCCGCCGACACGGCGTGCGTGTGGGTCGTCGGCGGGGAGATCGCCCGGCGGGTCCGTCTCGATCCGCCCGCCGTCGAGGGGCGCTGGGATCTCTCCGATTCGCTGTCCGGGATCAACCTCGTCTTCCGCCTGCCGGGGCTGCGGGAGCCCGACCGGCGGATCGTTCTCTGCGCGCACTACGACAGCCAGTCGAGCACGCCGCTCGTCTGCGGGCCGGGGGCCGACGACAACGCCAGCGGCACGGCGGCCGTCCTCGAATCCGCACGGGCCCTCGCCGGGGAGCGCCCGGAGAAGACGATCGAGTTCGTCTTCTTCGACGGCGAGGAGATGGGGCTCCTCGGCAGCAGGCATTTCGCGGCGCATCTCGATGACGGCGCCGTCTACGAGGCCGTGGTGAACATCGACATGATCGGATGGGACGAGGGGGGGGACCGCTCGGTCGAGGTCGCCGGACGCGCCGGCTTCGCTCCCGACTCGCTGCTCTTCGTCCTCTTAGACGAGACCGCAGAGGCGATCGGCAGCCCCCTGTCGCCGCATCTCCTCGTGAACGAGATGCCGATCAGCGACCACGTCTCGTTCTACGACCTGGGGATTCCGAGCGTGCTCGTGATCGAGGGGAAGAAGAACGAACTCACGCCGCATTACCATTCGTGCACTGACGTCGCCGCGTACGTCGATTTCGAGTACGCCGCCCACTGCACGCGGGCCGCGCTCGGCGCCGTCGTCCTTCTCGCGGGGGTGGAGGCGGCGGCCGACTCGATCGGGGTTGTCGTCCTCCGCCGGAACGTTCCCAACCCCTTCTCCGCCGCGACGGCCATCTCCTTCGACCTGCCCTCGCGCATGCGCGTCGATCTCGGCGTCTACGACGTGCTCGGGCGCCGCGTGGCCTCGCTGATCGGAGGCGAGATCGGCCCGGGGGAGATCGCCTACCGCTGGGACGGGGTCGGCTCCGGGGGGCGCCGCCTCGCGAGCGGCGTCTACTTCCTCCGCTTGCGCGCCGGCGCCGCCGAGCAGGTCCGCAAGGTCGTCATCGTCCGGTGACGCCGCCTACTGCATGACATCGACGTCCCCGAAGACGCAGGAGACGGTCAGGCGTATGCGGTCCGGCGCCGCGTCGAAGCCGGGGCTCGCGTAGGCCCGCCCGTGGAGCCGCTGGCCGTCAGGCGCGGCGGTGTGTCCGAAGGAGCTCTTCCCCTCGATCGTGTACTCGGCCCCGCGCGGCAACCGGACGCGGATGTCGCCGAAGACGCACTTGACGAGGAGGCGCGCCTCGCCCTCCACGCGGACGACGCCGTCGAGATCGACGAGGACGTCGCCGAAGACGTTCGACACCGATCCGCCCCGGAAGACCTCGCTCGCAGCCGTGACGCGGATGTCGCCGAAGATCCCCTCCTGCGAGATCGTCTCCTCCGTCACGTTCACCGTGCGGTCGCCGAAGGCCTCGAAGGCGGCCGCCGAGTCGCCCCGGCGCTCGCGGCGGATCAGCCGGATCCCCCACCAGACGAGCAGGAGCGGCCAGAGCTTCCAGAAGGTCCACCAGAAGTCGAAGATGCGGAAGGCGTCGAGGAGGAGGATCACGCCGAGAACGACGAGGATGATCCCCCATGCGGCGTGCCTGTGCGAACGTGTCATCGGGCACCTCCCCGATCGTCGCCGCTTTCGCCGCGTGCCCCGCGGAGCAGGAGGAGGGCGCCGAGGACGATGAGGGCGATCGGCCAGACGTAGCGCATCCCGTAGTCGGCGCTCTGCATGAGGAAGACGACGCCGATCACCGTCAGGATGGCCGCGGGAATGAGCAGCCCCCGGTCGCGCCCGCCGAGCAGGTACATCGCGTAGAAGCCGAAGGCCGGCGCGAGGATGAAGAAGGGCCAGATGTTCTCCATCACGTACCAGTCGGTCCGCGCGGCGTAGTAGAACATCAGGCCGATCGTGAGGAGGATCGTGCCGGGCATCAGCAGCCCCGGCTTGCTCCGGTCGAAGAGGAAGCCGATCCAGAAGATCCCCCCGAGGAAGATCAGGATGTAGGTCCAGAAGACCTCGCCGTCGATCCTGAGGGCGCCGAAGTTGCCGAGCAGGAAGAGGACCCCGAGAAAGATCAGGATCAGCCCCGGCACCGGGTTGAAGCGTTTTCGCTCAGCCATGGCTCCGTCCTTTGTGCGAGCGCCCGGCCGACCGGTCGAGCGCGGTGAAGAAACGCGACATGTCCATTTCGTCGTTGAAGAAATGAGGGCTCAGCCGGATGGCCCCCTCGCGGAGGCTCGCCACGACGCCCGCCTCCCGGAGTGCGGCGAAGGCCTCGTCCGTGCCGCCGCCGGCGAGGCGGAAGCAGACGATCCCCGCCCGCCGGTCGTCTTCGCGGGGCGTGACGAGCTCGTGGCCCCGGTCGGCGAGGCCGTCGGCGAGCGCGCCGGCGAGATAAAGCACACGCTCCTCGACGGCGGCCGGCCCGATCTCGAGAAAGCGGTCGATCGCCGCCCCCAGCGCGGCGACGCCGAGGAGGTTCGCCGAGCCCTCCTCGAAGCGCGCCGCGTCGGGACGCCATTCGAGCCTGTAGTCGAGGAAGTTCCACGCGTCCTTCACGCCGAGCCAGCCGGGATTCCACACGTCGAGCTCGTCGAGGAGCCCGCGCCGGCAGTAGAGGAGACCGATCCCCGGCACGGCGAGGAGCCACTTGTGCCCTCCCGCCGAGAGCAGATCGATCCCCAGGCGCTCGACGTCGCAGGCGAGGGCGCCGAGTCCCTGGATCGCGTCCACGTGCAGCAGGATCCCGCTTTCCCGGCAGAAGGCGCCGAGCCGGGCGAGATCGACGCGGTAGCCGGAGGAGAACTGCACCCAGGAGACGGTGACGGCGCGCGTCCGGCCGTCGCAGGCCGCCTCGATCATCTCCGTCGTCACGATGCCGTCGCGGGGCTCGACGAAGCGCAGTTCGACGCCGCGGCGCCGCTGCGCCATCCACGGGTAGACGTTCGCGGGAAATTCCACGGAGGGGAGGACGACGTTCTCGCCGGCGCGCCAGCGGATGCCGTTCGCCGCGATCAGGACGCCCTGCGTGGTGTTGCGGGTGAAGGCGATCTCCTCGGGGGCGGCCCCGATGAGCGTCGCCGCCGCCTTCCGGATCTCGCCGACGCGCCCGAAGACGCGCTTTTCGCAGAGGATCCCCTCGCGCTCGAAGGCGGCCGCGACGGCGTCCGCGGCCGACCGCGCCCGCGTGGAGAGGGGGCTGATCGCCGCGTTGTTGTAATAGACGAGCCGCTCCGTCGCCGGAAAATCGGCGCGGTAGCCCTGCCAGTCGATCGATCCGGAAGCCCGGTCCATGCGATCCTCCGTTTCCGGTCCGCGGGCAGAGTATACACGCGGCGGGCGAGGGGGGATACAGCATTTCCCCACGGGGGGGCAAACGGTCTACGGGGACCGGCGGCGAATGGTTGCGCCCGCGGCCGGGCGCGGTCAGCTTGCGGCGGCGAATCCGGCGGCGCGGGCGAGGAGGCCCGCGATCAGGTTGGCGACGCGCACGGCGCGCAGGATCCGCCGTCCCGGGCCCGATCGTCCGCTCGGGTGCGGCGCGTCCGGCCGACGGGCGAATCCGACTTCCTGCCGCCTGGCGACGGCCGATCGGTCCGGTGCGGCGCGGTAGACGACAGAGGTCACCGTGGGACCGCCGTCGAGCGCGATCGTCATGTGGAGCGTACGTCCCGAGTGGAGGGCCGTCCGCAGGGTGACCGATTTCCCGCCGACCTCCACGCAGTGCCCGCAGGGGCGCGCGCCGTCCGCGGAGCGCCCGGCCGGGGCGGCGCCCGAGAAGATGATCGCCGCCGCGGCGAGAACCGCCGGCATGGTGCGTCGGTTCATGTGCATCTCTTTCCCCCTCGAATGGAGCCTTCACAGGGTATACACGCCGACGGGGCGATCCATTCGAAAAAGCATGCGGCGCCGGTCGCGGGGGGATCAGCGGGCGAGGACGATCTTCGAGGTGAAGGTCTCTCCCGCGGCCCGGAGGCGGCAGAAGTAGACGCCCGCGGCGAGGGGGCGCCCTGCGTCGTTCCGTCCGTCCCAGGCGATCTCCCATCCGCCGGTGCCGAGGCGCTCGTCGAGCAGGACGCGCACGAGGGCGCCGCGGACGTCGTAGAGGCGCAGGGCGACCCGCCCGGGGGAGGCGAGATCGAAGCGGATCGTCGTCGAGGGATTGCAGGGGTTGGGGAAGGCCCCGCGCAGGGCCGTCGGCGCGGGGATCTCCGCGGCGGTCGCGCCGCCGGCGATCCGGTCGCAGAGCACCCAGTGGCCGTCGTCGAGACGGATGTCGATCGCCGGCCGGTCGAGGACGAAGGTGAATGTGTCGGCCGGCGAGTAAATCCAGATCCGCTCCTCCGTCGTGCCGGACGTCGTCTCGATGGCGCAGTCGATCGGCATCGTGTAGGCCGTCGACTGGAGCTGGGTCACCAGCAGGGTGAGGACGATCTCACCGGCGAGGAGGCTCTGGCTCCACTCCCAGCGCACCTGGAGCCGGTCGTCGCGGATGAGCCACTCGTCGAAGAACCAGTTGAGGGAATGGCCGTACAGTGCCTCGCACACCGCCCGGAAATCCTCCGTGCGCGCCGTCGCGTAGCGGTAGCGAGGGTCGCCGGCGTAGCTCTCGAGGGCGGCGAAGAAGACCGCGTCGCCGACGACGCGACGGAGCATGTGGAGCATCCACGCGGCCTTGTTGTAGACGACGTCGTCGAAGTAGTACATCGGGTCGTCCACGTCCGGGTCGCGGAGGATCGGGCCGTGCCACCGGTCGGGGCGGTCCTTCGCGTCCATGTAGTCGCGGAGCGCCGCCGGGCCGTCCACATGCTCGAACCACAGCGCCTCGGCGTAGGAGGCGAACCCCTCGTTCAGCCAGATCTCGCTCCAGTCATGGCAGGTGACGGCGTCGCCGAACCACTGGTGCGACATCTCGTGGACGAAGACCCAGTCGTAGCGGTGCGTTCCGTCGGCCAGTTGCCAGCCGTAGCTCGTCAGGGTCTGGTGCTCCATGCCGCCGCCGATGTCGCAGAGGGCCGCGCCGTACTTCTCGTCGGCGAAGGGATAGGGGCCGAAGATCGAGGAGAAGAACCCGAGGGCCGGCACGGTGATCGAGAAGTCCTGGCGGCACACCCATTCCCGCGACGGGAAGACGTAGTGGACGACGGGCATCGTGTCGCCTGGCGCGTATTCGAAGACATCCTCGATCGTCGTGTACGGATAGGCGGCCACCGAGGCGAGGTAGACGGCCATCGGGTGATTCGTGCGCCACCGGTACACGTCGCAGGGCTCTCCCCGCAGTGTGTCGGGCCCGCTCTCGACGAGCACGCCGTTCGACGCCGCGACGAGCCCGGCGGGAACGGCGAAGGCGAGATCGAAGGTCGCCTTGTCCTCCGGGACGTCCTTGCAGGGCCACCAGGCCCGGGCGCTCCACGGCTGGCTGAGCGAGAAGACGAGCGGCTCGCCGAGATACTCGCGGAAGAAGAGCCCCGGCTCGTCGGCCGCCTCGGGGCTGCCGGTCCAGTGGACGACGACCGTCGTTTCCTCGCCCGCGGCGAGGGGCCCGGCGAGATGGATCACGACGTGGTCGCCCGGCCGGGTCCGTGCGAGTGGCATGCCGCCGGCGTCGGTCGTCATGAGGACGCCATAGGAGGGATCGAGGTCCAGCTCGATCGAATCGAGTCCGGCGGCGAGGCAGGAGACGGTCACGGCGACCGTGCCGTCGATCTCGCGGACCCCGGGGAAGATGGCAACGTCGAGGTCGTAGTGGAGGACGTCGTACGCCAGCTGCCCCGCCGTCGGGGGCGGGGCGAGGAGCCGGGCGGCGTCCGGGGATTCCGCGTGCCGGAGGATGTCGCCGTGGATGAGGCGATAGGGACCCTGCGCCGCCGCCGGCGTCGCCGCCGAGAGGAAGGCCGCCGCCAAGAGCGCGGCGGGGACGTGCCACCGGAACCGTGTGGGTCGGAAACAGGGTCTCATCATGATGATTATAGCATTTTCCGGCGGGCCGTTCCAGCACCCGGCCCGGGGATTGGGGCTTTCATCGCCGCGCCTGCTCGCGTATACTTCCGCCCGACCGGCCGCGGGGCGCGGGGCGGGGGTCGCCTCCGCGCACCGGGCCGCGCGCGGAACGGCCCGGCGCCGGAGGCGGGAGCGATGAAGGACAGCGGATTCAGGATCACCTCGGCCCTCAGGAAGATCATCGTCAACACCGGCTGGCTCTTCTCGCTCAAGGTGCTCAGGATCCTCATCGGCCTCTTCGTCAGCGTCTGGCTGGCCCGCTATCTCGGCCCCGACCGTTTCGGCGCCTTCAGCTACGCGATCGCCTTCGTCACCCTCTTCACGCCGATCGCGCAGCTGGGCCTCGAGGGGCTCGTCGTGCGGGACATCGTCCGCGAGCCGGCCGAGCGGGGCGAGATCCTCGGCACCGTCTTCTTCCTGCGTCTCGTGGGGGGCGCGGTCGCATTCGCCGCCGCCTCCCTCTCGATCGCGCTCGTCCGCGACGACGCCGCGATCAGGATCATGACGGCGATCATCGCCTTCGGCATCCTCTTCCGCGCCTTCGACTCCATCGACCTCTGGTTCCAGTCGCAGGTCGAGTCGAAGTACCCCGTCATCGCCCGCGCCGTCGCCCTCCTGCTCGCCTCGGCGGGGAAGGTGGCGATGATCCTCGCCCGGGCGCCGGTCGTCGCCTTCGCGGCGGTGGCCACCTTCGAGATGGTCGCCGTCGCCGGCGGGCTCGTCGCCGTCTACCGGCTGCGCGGCCTGCGGCTCTCCGCGTGGCGGTTCCGCCTCGCCCGTGCCCGCGATCTCCTCGGCCAATCGTGGACCCTCATCCTCTCCGGCGTCCTCTCGATCCTCTACCTCAGGATCGACCAGGTGATGCTCGGGGGGATGATCGGCGACGAGGCGGTCGGCATCTACTCCACCGCGGTGCGGCTCTCCGAGGTGTGGTACTTCGTGCCCGTCGCCATCTCCTCCTCGGTCTTCCCCGCCCTCGTGCGCGCCCGCGAGCGCGACGGCGATCTCTACCGGCGTCGCCTCCAGCAGCTCTACGATTTCCTCGCCGCGACGGCCCTCGCCACGGCGGTCGTCTTCACCGTCGGCGCCGGTCCGCTCGTGCGCCTGCTCTTCGGCGCGCAGTACGCCGGCGCCGCCCCGATCCTGGCGATACACATCTGGGCGGGGCTCTTCGTCTTCCTCCGCGCCGGCCTCGGCCGGTGGCTCCTCACCGAGGGGTTCATGACCTTCTTCTTCTACTCCAACGCGATCGGCTGCGCTGCGAACGTCGCGCTCAACCTCGTCCTCATCCCGCGCTACGGCGGGATCGGCGCGGCGACGGCCACGATCGTCACCTACGCGCTGGCCACCTTCGGCGCATGCGCCGTCTACCGGCCGGCCCGGTCCGCCGGGCGGATGATGCTCCTCGCCCTCGCCGTCCCGCTGCGCATACCGTCGATCCTCGCCCGGAGACGGCGCGATGGCTGAGCTGGGCGGGAGAGGAGGCAGGCGAGGTGCCGGCGCCGCGGGGGAGGGATCGAAATGACGCCCGCTGCGCGCCGCGTCCTCATGCTCTGCTACCACTACCCGCCGATGGCGAACGGCGGCGTGCCGCGGAGCGTTTCCTTCGCCCGGCGCCTGCCGGCGCTCGGCTGGGAGCCGGTCGTTTTCACGACGGGGCGATTCGGCGGCGGACCCGGCGCGGCGGGAGAGCGCGTCGTGCGGGTCTCCGAGCCGCACGGCGCCGTGCTGAGCCGCGCCGCCGCCGGCGACGCGGACGCGGGTGGCGAGGGCGCCGGTGCGGCCGGCGGCGGCGTGATCGATCGGGCGCGCCGGGCACTGCTTCGCTTCGCGGACCGGCGGCTCATGATCCCGGACAACAAGATCCGCTGGGCGCTCCGCGCCCGCGGCGAGGCGCGCAGGATCGTACGGCAGGAGCGGATCGATCTCGTCTACTCCACCTCGCCGCCGCACTCCACCCACCTGCTCGCCCTGCGCCTCGCCCGCCGGAGCGCGCTGCCCTGGGTGATGGATCTGCGCGATCCGTGGACGATCGAACCGATCATCGACGCCGCGGGCAGCGACCCGCTCCGGCGGCGGATCGAGGAGGGGATGGAGGCGGCGTGCGTCGGTGCGGCGGCCGCCGTCGTCCTCAACACGCCGGAGGCGGCGGCGCGCTACCGCGAACGGTATCCCGCCGCGGCCGGCCGCATCCACTGCGTCACGAACGGCTGGGACGCCGACGAGATGGCGGCCGCGGACGCACTCTCCGGGCGCAGCGCGGAGGCGATCGGCGGCGCCCGCTTCGTCGCGGCCCATATCGGCACCTTCGAACGGCGCGCCGGGCGGAACCGGCCGCCCGCGGCCCTTCTCGACGCGCTCGTCGTCCTCGTATCGCGGGGGGAACTCGTGCCCGGCCGCGATCGCGTCCTCTTCGTCGGGGAGGCGGGCGGGGAGGCGCCGGCGCTTCTCGAGGAGGCGGGGCTCACCTCGCTCGTGCTTCTCACCGGCCCGCTGCCCCGCCGCGACGCCCTCGCCATCGCGCGCCGCGCCGATCTCCTGCTCCTCGTCGAGACGGCCCGCGACTCGCGCTTCTACGTGCGCGGCAAGCTCTACGAGTACATCGGCGCCGGTGGCTGGATCCTCGGGCTCGTCTCGCCGGGGGCCACGCGCGACCTGCTCGAGGCCTCGGGGCGCGGCGGCGCGGTGGACCCGGGCGACACGGAGGCGATCGCCGCGGCGATCCGGCGGATACACCGCGAACCCGCACGACCACCGACAAGACGGGGATTCGACGCCGGCCGCTACGAGCGGGGACGGCTCGCCGCGGAACTCGCCCGCATCCTCGACGAAGCGGCGAAGGGGAGGTGACGGCGTGCTCTCGCTCGACATCGTCATCGTCAACTGGAACACCGGCGGGCAGCTCCGCGACTGCGTGGCCTCGATCCCCGGCGCCCTGGACGGCGGGGTCTCCCTCCGGCGGGTCGTCGTCGTCGACAACGCGTCGATTGACGGCTCCGACCAAATCGATGCACCCCCGGAAATCGCGCTCGAGATCGTCCGCAACGAAGAGAACCGCGGGTTCGCCGCCGCGTGCAACCAGGGAGCGCGGGGAAGCGTCGCCGATCTCCTCCTCTTCCTCAATCCCGACACCCGGCTCCTCGCCGACTCGCTCTCCGTGCCCGTCGCCTTCCTCTCCGGCGCCGCGGGAGAGCAAACGGCGGTCGTCGGGATCACGCTCCTCGACGAGGCGGGCAGGTCGAACCGCGCCTGCGCGCGGTTCCCGACGCCGCCTCTCCTCCTCCACCGCATGCTCGGCCTCGACCGGCTCTTTCCGCGGCTGTTTCCCGGCTACCGGATGGAGGCGTGGGATCACGCGGAGAGCCGCGACGTCGACCAGGTGACCGGCGCCTTCTTCCTCGTCCGGCGCGCGCCTTTCGAAGCGGCCGGAGGGTTCGACGAGCGCTTCTTCGTCTACATGGAGGAGCTCGACCTCTCGCTCCGACTCGCCCGCGCGGGCTGGCGAAGCCGCTATCTCGCCGAGGCCGCCGCTTTCCACCGCGGAGGCGGGGCGTCGGGGAGCGACGTGGCCGCGCGGCTCTTCTACGGGGCGCGCAGCCGCATCCTCTACGCGCAAAAGCATTTCGGGGGGGCAACTGCCGCCGGGCTCCTCCTGGCCGCCTGTCTCCTCGAGCCGGCGGCCCGGTTCGCCGCCGCCCTCGCGCGGCGCGACGGGGCCGGCTTGAAGGCGGCGGCGCGCGGGTATACAATGCTCTGGCGCGACCTGCCGCGGATCGTCGCGGCGGGCCGGCAAACGCGGCCCCGCCGCGGGCAAGCGGAACGAAACGGGAACGGGTGCGGCGGGCCGGCGCCGCGGAGCGGAAAGGACGGACGATGACCATCGGGGCGCGACATCGACGGACGGGCCTCCTGTTCGCCGCGATCCTTCTCGTCGCCGTCATTCTGCGGATCGTCTTCTTCGTCGAGCTGTCCCGTTCGCCGCTCGGCGACATCGAACCGCTCGACGTGCGGTTCTACCGGGAGACGGCCGCCGCCATGGCGTCCGGGAACGGATTCCCCGCGGGGCCGCTCACCTTCAATCCCCTCTATCCCGTCCTCCTCTCCGTGCTGTTCCGGCTCTTCGGCGCGGGATTCCTCGCGGCGAGGATCCTCAACGCGGCCTTCGGCGTCCTCACGATCGCGCTCGTCTTTTTCGCCGCCAGGCAACTCGCCGGCGGGGCGGCTGGCGGGGAGACGAACGGCGGGGACGCGTCCGCGGCGAGAGCCGGCACGGGCCGCGCCGACGCTGCGGGGCTCGTCGCGGCCGCCGCGGCGGTCCTCTATCCGCAGTTCGTACTCTACGAGGGGAGCCTTCTCGCCACCTCCGCCGTGACCTTCCTCTTCGCGGCGGCCTTCTGTCTCGCGCTCGGGATCGACGAGGTCCTCGGCGGCGGACTGGCGGGCGGCCGGACGCCGGGCGACGGGCCGGCGGCCACACAAACGCCGGGGCGCCTCCGCATCGGGCGGCGGTCCGTGTCGCTCCGCGGCGCGATCTTCCTTCTCGGGATCGTCGCGGGGCTCGGCGTTCTCGGCCGCCCGAATCTCTTCGGGCTCCTCCTGCCCCTTCTCGCCGCGCGTTTCCTGTTTCTGGCCGCGCAAACGGGGGCGGCGGGCGGGCACGACGCGGCCGCGGGAGGCGCGCGCAAAGCGGCCGCGATGAACTGGAAGGCGGGGGCGGCGGCCGCCGCCCTGCTCGTCGCCGGCGCGATCCTCCCGGCGATCCCCGCCGCGATCCACAACGCGCGCGCCGGCGGCCCGCCGCTGCCCCTCCCCGCGCACGGCGGGATCAACCTTTACATCGGCAACCGGCCGGGCGGGACGGGGGCCTTCGAGCCGCCCGAGGGGATGCGCGCGGACATGCGGGGGCTCGTGGCGGACGCCCGGCAGATCGCCTCGCGCGAGGCGGGCCGGGAGCTCTCCGACGCCGAGGCGTCTGTTTTCTGGTCGGCGCGGGCCCGCGACGTGATCGCGGCGGACC